>NZ_JAJSYW010000078.1:0-29160 GCF_036815005.1 Streptomyces sp. IBSBF 2435
GGTCTGGTACGGGTCCTGGTAGCCGGGCTGCTGCGGTACCTGGGGGGGCTGCGGGGGCTGCGGGCGGGGATTGCCGTACTGGTCGTAACCGTAGGACTGCTGCTGGTAATAGGGGTCCTGCGGGTAGGGGTCCCTCTCGTCGTCGGGTCCGCCCTCGGCATATTGCCAACGGGGGTTTGCGTCGTTCACGAGGAACCCCTTCACGTGCTTCGTTTCGCGGCGCCTGCTACCCGGTAACGTCCCGGTAGAGCGCGCGCTTGTCGATGTAGCGCACCACCCCGTCCGGAACCAAATACCAGACCGGATCCCCCTTGGCCACCCGCTGGCGGCAGTCCGTCGAGGAGATCGCCAGCGCCGGGACCTCGACCAGCGACACTCCGCCCTCGGGAAAGCCCGGGTCCGACAGCGTATGCCCAGGACGTGTGACCCCGATGAAATGTGCGAGCGAGAACAGCTCCTCGGCGTCCCGCCAGGAGAAGATCTGCGACAGCGCGTCCGCTCCGGTGATGAAGAACAGCTCGGCCGCCGGGTGCTCGGCCCGCAGGTCGCGGAGTGTGTCGATGGTATAAGTCTTGCCCGCGCGGTCGATGTCGCTGCGGCTGACCGAGAACGTCGGATTGGACGCGGTGGCGATCACCGTCATCAGATACCGGTCCTCGGCCGCCGACACCTGCTGGTCGCTCTTCTGCCAGGGGTGCCCGGTGGGCACGAAGACCACCTCGTCGAGGTGGAAGAGGCTCGCCACCTCGCTCGCGGCCACCAGGTGCCCGTGGTGGATGGGATCGAACGTACCGCCCATCACACCGATGCGGTGCTTGCTGTCCGGCATGGCGACGGTCAGTCCCGGTTGAAGCGGGTGACCAGCCACAGCAGAAGCAGCAGGGCGCCGAGGGCGCCGAAGCCGGTCAGGTACGGGCTGAGGCTGTGGTGGTTGCCGCCGGACTCCTCGGCGAGGGTGGTCAGGGCGGAGGCTGCGAGGGGCGACATGATCAGCGAGACCCTTTGCGAAGTCGGGGACGGGCGGGAAGACTCTCGGCACATCGTACGGGCGGCCCCGCGGGAACTTCGCGCAGGCTCCGCGCGTCCAGACTATGTACCGGTGGGCTACCAGGGGGTTGGGCCAGTATGTCCGAGTCGAACGGACCGAACGACGAGCGCGTGAGCACGGAAAAGCTGCCTGGACGCAACCGCAAGCGGTTCCCTGACATCTCCTCACGTGCCTACGAGCACCCCGCGGACAGGTCCGCGCTGGTGGCGCTGCGCAAGCTCACCGGGTTCGACACGGTCTTCAAGGCGCTCAGCGGACTGCTGCCCGAGCGCAGCCTGCGGCTGCTGTTCCTGTCGGACTCGGTCCGGGTCAGCGACGAGCAGTTCGCGCATCTCAACGCGATGCTGCGGGACGCCTGTTACATCCTGGACCTGGAGAAGGTCCCGTCGATGTACGTCACGATGGACCCGCAGCCCAATGCCATGTGCATCGGCATGGACGCGCCGGTCATCGTGGTCACCACCGGTCTCGTCGAGCTGCTGGACGAGGAGGAGATGCGGGCGGTCATAGGCCACGAGGTCGGCCACGCGCTGTCAGGCCACTCGGTCTACCGGACGATACTGCTCTTCCTGACCAGCCTGGCGCTGCGGGTGGCGTGGATCCCGCTGGGCAACCTGGCGATCCTGGCGATCATCACCGCGCTGCGCGAGTGGTTCCGCAAGTCGGAGCTGTCCGCCGACCGGGCCGGGCTGCTGGTCGGCCAGGACCTCCAGGCGTCGATGCGCGGCCTGATGAAGATCGCCGGCGGCAATCATCTGCACGAGATGAATGTGGACGCCTTCCTCAAGCAGGCCGACGAGTACGAGGCGGCGGGCGATCTGCGCGACTCGGTGCTCAAGATCCTCAATGTGCTGCCGCGCAGCCACCCGTTCACCACGGTGCGGGCCGCCGAGCTGCGCCGCTGGGCGTCCACCCGGGACTACCAGCGGCTGATGGACGGGCACTACCCGCGGCGGACCACCGACAAGGACGCCTCGGTCTCCGACGCCTTCCGGGAGTCGGCGAACCACTACGCCGACTCGGTGAAGAAGAGCAAGGACCCGCTGATGGGCCTGATCCGCGACATCACCAATGGCGCGGGCGACGTCGGCGGCAAGCTCAGGGACCGCTTCACGGGGTCCGGTACGTCGCAGGCGACCGCGGAGCGGCCCGCGGGGTCAGCGGAGGACTCGACACCGGACGACGACGATCAGCCGGAGAGCCCGCTGCAGTAGGAGCGGTGGCCGCGGTGTTCGCCACGGCCGCCGAATGAGTGGCCGCCGTACGGGTGGCCGCCGTGTTCGTGCCAGTCGCCCGGGGCGTCGCCCCGGGCGACGGCGTGTCCGTGGGTGTCGGCGCGGCGCCGGTGAGCGGCGCGCAGACGGCACCGGGCGGGCGGGCGTGGTCGTAGGGGTCGGCGCTGCTGACAGCGCCGGGCGCGGAGTGGCCGGCCAGTATCGGCCGGAAGTAGCTCTGTACCTCGGCCGCACAGGCCAGCGGTCCCGCCGCGATGTCCGCCTGCACCACCTCGACGCGGTGCCGCCGCAGCTCGTCGTGGTCGAACTGGAAGCGCAGCTGCCGCCGAACGGTGAACAGCGATACGGGTCCTGTGGCGTCGGACGAGCCGCGGATCGCGTAGACGTAGGTGTGGTCGGCGGTGATCTCCAGCCGGTTGTCGCCGGTCTCGGCCGCCGAGAAGGTGCCGTCCACCCGTACACCGTCCCCGTCGACCAGCTCCACCCGCATCCCGGGGTCGGGGTCGAAACGCACCAGCCAGCCGGTGGCCTCGTGGGTGCCGTCGGCGGCCGGGGCACTGAGGCTGCTCTCGAACTGGTCGACCTGGCCGGGGTCGAGCAGGTCGAGCACCCCGCGCACATCGCCGCCGGTGACGGTCTGCGCGTCGATGGCCGAGTCGGTGAGGAATTCCCTGGCCGTCTCGTAGCCGGCCCTGACCTCACTCTCGGCGTATCCGCCGATCCGGTGCATGTCCGCCGGCAGCAGCTTCAGCCCGCCGGCGCCGCGCCCGTAACCGGCTGCCGCGGTCCCGGCGAAAGGCGCGGTCGGCGAGACGGCCGGGACGGTGCCGCTGGGCACCAGCGGGATCACCGTGACACGCAGCTGCTCACCCGAGCCGGCCTCGCGGGCCTTGTACGGGTGGCGTACCCCCATGTAGATCGCGAAGCCGAAGGCCAGCACGATGAGCGAGATCAGCGCCACCGCCTGGCGGGCCAGGCCGCGGGGCAGCACATGGCGGATCCTGACCGGGCGGGCGGCGTCGTCCTGCCGCTCCCGCGCCGAATACTCCTGGATCCGGGCAGCCTTCACGAACGATTCGTCGAATACGACGGATCGGTACTCGTCCTCACCGCCCCCTGAGGCGCCCTCGGGCGTGCCCTCAGGAGGGTCTCCAGGCCCGCTCATATCACAAGGTTAAGTCTGCGGGCGCGGGAATAAACGCCCCGATGCCCGTCGAGTTGACATGAGATCAGGGCACCGGGGTTCTGGCGACGGGCGGGATGGTCTGGCCGCCGACCGGACTGCCGCTGGACGGCGGGGGGTCGGCGGGCTGCCGGATGCCGCCGCCCGCGCCGCGGTAGACCGCGGCGAAGGTGAGGGCGACCACGCCGATGCCCATGACCACGGCCAGCGCCCAGGCGACCGGACGGTGCCAGCGGGTGTTGCTGCCGCGGTAGGGGTGCCCGGCGGCATAGAGCGGGTCGGAATCGGGGAATTCCGCGTCGCCGCCCGGTTCGGGGACGGCGGAGCGCGGGGTGGTACGCCGCCCGGGCCAGCCGGGCGGTAGCGCGGGACCTTCGGCGACGGCGAGCATCCGTTCCCGGGCCGTGGGCTCGTGGAACAGAGCAGACCGTACGAATTCTTCGTCGAGGACTACGGAGGCGAATTCGTCATCGTCCGGCATCTGTCCAGAGTAATGCGGAAGTTGGCCCTTTGGGCAGGGGAATCCCGGTCGCCTGTGGACCGGCTGTGCACCCGGATGGCCCAGTATCGGCCCGGCTCGTACCGCCGCAGGTCAGCGGATGTGCCCGTCGCCGGTGACGATGTACTTGGTGGAGGTCAGCTCGGGCAGCCCCATCGGGCCGCGGGCGTGCAGTTTCTGGGTGGAGATGCCGATCTCGGCGCCGAAGCCGAACTGGCCTCCGTCGGTGAAGCGCGTCGAGGCGTTCACCATCACCGCGGCCGCGTCGACCAGCTGGGTGAAGCGGCGGGCGGCGGGCTGCGAGGTGGTCACGATCGCCTCGGTGTGGCCGGAGGACCACAGCCGGATGTGCGCGACGGCGGCCTCCAGCGAGTCGACCACCCCGGCGGCGATGTCGTACGACAGGTACTCGGTCTCCCAGTCCTCCGCGGTGACCGGCACCACGGTGGCCTTGCCGCCGTCGGCGGCCAGTGCCTCGGCCGCGGCCACCACCTGCGGGTCGCCGTGCACGGTGACCCCGGCGGCGGCCAGCGCGGCCAGGGCGCGGGGCAGGAAGCGGTCGGCGATGCCGCGGTGCACGAGCAGGGTCTCGGCGGCGTTGCAGACACTGGGCCGCTGGGCCTTGGAATTGACCAGGATCTCCACGGCCATGTCGAGATCGGCCTCGGCGTCGACGTAGACGTGGCAATTCCCGGTGCCGGTCTCGATCACCGGGACGGTGGAGCCCTCGACGACGGTACGGATCAGCGAGGCGCCGCCGCGCGGGATGAGCACGTCGACCATGCCGCGGGCGCGCATCAGCTCGGTGACCGACTCCCGGCTCTCGCCGGGGACGAGCTGCACGGCGTCGGCGGGCAGACCCGCGCCGCCGACCGCGTCGCGCAGGACGGTGACCAGAGCGGTGTTGGAGGCGTAGGCGGACGACGAGCCGCGCAGCAGGACCGCGTTGCCCGATTTCAGGCACAGCGCGGCGGCGTCGACGGTGACGTTGGGCCTGGCCTCGTAGATGATGCCGACCACGCCCAGCGGGACCCGGACCTGGCGCAGGTCGAGGCCGTTGGGGAGGGTGGAGCCGCGCAGCACCTCGCCGACCGGGTCGGGCAGGCCCGCGACATGGCGGACGTCGGCGGCGATGGCGGCGATCCGCTCCCGGGTGAGGGTGAGCCGGTCGATGATCGCCGGGCTGGTGCCGGCCTCCTCGGCGCGGGCGATGTCCTCGGCGTTCGCGGCGACGATCTCCTGGGTGCGGACGATCAGCGCGTCGGCGATGGCCAGCAGGGCGTCGTCCTTCGCGGCCCGCGGCAGCGGGGCCAGGTCCGCGGCGGCGGCCTTGGCGCGGTACGCCGCGAGCATCACGGGGGACTTCGGCAGCGGCGAGAGCAGGTCCATGGGTGCAGCGTACTGAACGGGCACGGTCCGCCGCCGGGGGTGCCCGGTCGGCGGACGGCGTACACGGGGCGCCCGGTCAGAAGGGGTGCACGCCCACCGGGACCGCGGGCGCCGGGCCGTAGCCCTCGGCGAGCCGCTGGTGGTAGGTCTCCCGGTCGATCACTTCGAGGCCGACGGTCTCCCAGGGCGGCAGCCCGGCGGTCGAGCGGTGCTCGCCCCACAGCCGCAGCGCGATCGCGGCGGCGTCGTGCACGTCCCTCGCCTCCTCCCAGTAGCGGATCTCCGCGTGGTCGGGGGCGTAGCGGCTGGTCAGCAGGAAGGGGTGGTCGTTGGCCAGCTGTTCGAGGCCGCGGCGCAGCTCGGGCAGCGGGGTGAGCGGCCCGGCGACACTGAGCGTGACATGCCACAGCCGGGCGGGAGCGCGGTCCTGCGGCCGCCCCTGCTGCGGCACGACCGCGTCCTCCGGCGCCGCGGAGTCGACGCTGACCAGCGCGCGCTCCGGCGAGTTCCTGGTCATTGGCCCTGGGCGCCCTCGTTTCACCGGCGGCCTCCCCTGTGGGTCGCGGTCACTGCCGCCGGCCGGCCCGTGGCGGTGGGCGCGGACATGACGGTGGCAGGGACGTACCTGCGCATCGCATCCTCATCAAAGTTGACCAGGCTCGGGCAGGCGGCGGGGGTGTTTTCCGCAAGAAGCCCCCGACGAGGTCAGCCCGGCAGCCCCTGCTGCCTCAGCAGTACCAGGTCATCGCGGTGCACGACCTCCCGCTCGTAGGCAGGTCCCAGCTCCGCCGCGAGGTCCCGGGTGGAGCGGCCGAGCAGCCTGGGCAGTTCGCGGGCGTCGTAGTTGACCAGGCCGCGGGCCACCGCACGGCCCGACTCGTCCCTCAGGTCGACCGGGTCGCCCGCGGCGAAGTCGCCCTCCACCCCGGTCAGCCCGGCGGGCAGCAGCGAGCTGTGCCGCTGGGTGACCGCGCTGACCGCGCCGGCGTCCAGCCGCAGGGAGCCGCGCGGGGTGGACGCGTGCGCCAGCCACAGCAGCCGGTCGGCGAAGCGCTTGCCGGTGCGGTGGAAGTGGGTGCCGGTGGGCCGGCCGGCCAGCGCGTCGGCGGCGTGCACCGCCGAGGTCAGCACGACGGGGACGCCCGCGCCCGTGGCGATGGCGGCGGCCTCCACTTTGGTCACCATCCCGCCGGTGCCGACCCCGGCCCGGCCCGCGCTGCCGATGGAGACGCCCGCCAGGTCGGCCGGGCCGGTGACCTCGGCGATCAGGCTGGTGCCCGGGGTGCGCGGGTCGCCGTCGTAGAGGCCGTCGACGTCGGAGAGCAGCACCAGCAGGTCGGCGCGCACCAGGTGGGCGACCAGGGCGGCGAGCCGGTCGTTGTCGCCGAAGCGGATCTCGTCGGTGGCGACGGTGTCGTTCTCGTTGACCACCGGCACCGCGCCCATCGCCAGCAGCTGGTCCAGGGTGCGGTAGGCGTTGCGGTAGTGGGCCCGGCGGCTGACGTCGTCCGAGGTCAGCAGCACCTGGCCGACCCGGACGCCGTACCGCGCGAAGGAGGCGGTGTAGCGGGCCATCAGCAGGCCCTGCCCGACACTGGCCGAGGCCTGCTGCCGCGCCAGGTCGCGCGGCCTGCGGTCCAGCCCGAGCGGGGCGAGCCCGGCGGCGATGGCGCCGGAGGAGACCAGCACGATCTCCCGGTCCTCGCGCGCCTTGGCCAGCACGTCGACCAGGGCGTCCACCCGGTCGGCGTCCAGGCCGCCGGCCGCGGTCGTCAGCGACGAGGAGCCGACCTTGACCACGACTCTGCGGGCCTCCACCACGTCCTGCCGTGCCGCCGTCGTCACGTACGTCCGTCCCTCGTGTCGGATGGTGCGCCGCGGCGACCTGAGCGCCGGGGTGCGCTGCCTCGTGTGCCCGCGGCTACGGGTGCCGCAGCTGCCAGCCCGCCCAGGCCGAGGTGACCATCTCGCGTACGCCGTGGGCGGCCGACCAGCCCAGTTCCTTGCCGATCGACTCCGCGGACGCGACGACCCTGGCCGGGTCGCCGGGGCGACGGGCGACCACGTCGGGGGCGGTCCCAGTGTGGCCCGAAACCTCCTGGATGATGCCGACCATCTCGGCCACCGAGACGCCCTCGCCGCTGCCGATGTTCAGCACCAGGTGGGCGTCGCCGTCCTCGGTGAGCCGGCGGGCGGCGGCGACATGCGCGGACGCGACGTCCTCGACGTGGACGTAGTCGCGCACGCAGGTGCCGTCGGGCGTCGGGTAGTCGTCGCCGAAGACCAGCGGGGGCAGCCCGCCCGAGAGCCGGTCGAAGACCATCGGCACCAGGTTGAAGACCCCCGGGTCGCCCAGTTCGGGGGAGGCGGCGCCGGCGACGTTGAAGTAGCGCAGCGATGCGGTGGACATCCCGTGCGCCCGCCCGGCCGCGGCGACCAGCCACTCCCCGGCGAGCTTGGTCTCGCCGTACGGGCTCATCGGCTCGCACGGGGTCCGCTCGGTGACCAGGTCCACGTCGGGCATGCCGTAGACGGCGGCGGACGAGGAGAACACGAAGCTGCGCACCCGCGCCTCGACGGCGGCCTCCAGTACGGTCCGCAGGCCCTCGACGTTCTCCCGGTAGTACCACAGCGGGCGGGCGACGGACTCCCCGACCTGCTTCTTCGCCGCGATGTGCACGATGCCGCGCACCTCGTGCCCGCGCAGCGCCCGGTCGAGCACCGCCCGGTCCAGGATGCTGCCGCGCACCAGCGGCACACCGGCGGGCAGCCGCGCGGGATCACCGGTGCTCAGGTCGTCCAGGACGACCACCCGGTGTCCGCCGGCGACGAGCGCCGCGGCGACATGGGAACCGATATAACCCGCGCCGCCGGTAATCATCCACGTCATGTCCGCAGCCTATCGACCCTGCACAGCGGCCCGGCGGCCGGTGCAGCGGCGCCGGGCGCCCGCGCGCCGCCGGTAGGATCGCGGCGGCACAGCGACAACGCGAGGACGTGATCGAATGAGGCAGCTCGGCATCTCCGGGGCCTGGGTGCACGAACCGAAGGTCTTTCCGGACAGCCGCGGCAGCTTCCACGAGTGGTTCCGCGAGGCCGACTTCACCGCGGCCACCGGCCGGACGCTCGCGCTGGCGCAGGCCAACTGCTCGGTCTCGGCGCGCGGCACCCTGCGCGGCATCCACTTCGCCGACGTCCCGCCGAGCCAGGCCAAGTACGTCAAGTGCGTGCGGGGCGCGGTGCTCGACGTGGTGGTGGACATCCGGGTGGGCTCGCCGACCTTCGGGCAGTGGGAGGGCGTCCGGCTGGACGACCAGGACCACACCTCGGTCTTCCTGTCCGAGGGCCTGGGGCACGCCTTCATGGCGCTGACAGACGAGGCGACCGTGGTCTACCTGTGCTCGGAGGGCTACGCGCCCACCCGTGAGCACGGCATCAACCCGCTCGACCCTGAGCTGGCCGTCGGCTGGCCGGCCGGCGTCGAGCCGCTGCTGTCCGACAAGGACCGCGACGCCCCGACCCTGCGGGAGGCCGCGGACGCCGGCCTGCTGCCGTCGTTCGAGGCGTGCGAGGACTTCCAGCGGGAGCTGCGGGCCGCCGGCCGCTGAGCACCGGGGCGGCCCGCGGCCGGTCGGTGCGGCCGCTCAGTGCTGCGGGTGCTCCAGGATCTCCAGCAGATAGTCGCCGTAGCCGCTCTTGCACAGCGGCTCGGCGAGCGCCCGCAGCGCCGCGTCGTCCAGCAGCCCGGCGCGCCAGGCGGCCTCCTCGACGCAGCCGATCTTGAAGCCCTGCCGCTCCTCGACCACCCGGACGTACTCGGAGGCCTGGACCAGGGAGTGGAAGGTGCCGGTGTCGAGCCAGACCGTGCCGCGGTCCAGGACGGACACCTTGAGCCTGCCGCGCTCCAGGTACTCCTGGTTGACGTGCGAGATCTCCAGCTCCCCGCGGGCGCTGGGGGTCAGCCGGCGGGCTATCGGCACGACCTCCCGGTCGTAGAAGTACAGACCGGGCACCGCGTAGCGGGACCGCGGCTTCGCCGGCTTCTCCTCGATGGACCGCGCCACGCCGTCCGGGTCGAACTCCACCACTCCGTAGTCGGAGGGGTTGGAGACGGCGTACGCGAAGACGACGCCGCCGTCCGGCTCCCGGTAGCTGCGCAACTGGGTGCCCAGGCCGGTGCCGTGGAAGATGTTGTCGCCGAGGATGAGGGCGACGGAGTCGTCACCGATGAATTCCGCGCCGATGATGAATGCCTCGGCGATACCGGCGGGCTTCTCCTGGGCGGCGAACCGGATGTCCAGACCGAACTGGGAGCCGTCGCCGAGCAGCCGCTCGAACTGCGCCCGGTCGTCCGGCGTCGTGATGACCAGGATGTCCTTGATGCCCGCCATAATGAGAGTGGACAGCGGGTAATAGACCATCGGTTTGTCGAAGACCGGCATGAGCTGCTTCGAGACGGCCTTGGTGATCGGCCACAAACGAGACCCGGTGCCGCCGGCGAGCAGGATTCCACGCATGGCGTTCATGATAGCCACGGCCACCGGGCACCCCCCGAGCGGCCACCGGCGCGTAACCATGTCTTAAGATGATGCTCCCATGAGAATTCTCGTCACCGGCGGTGCCGGATTCATCGGTTCCCAGTTCGTCCGGGCCACGCTCCTCGGCGAGCTGCCGTCCGGTCCTGGCACCCGGGTCACCGTTCTGGACAACCTCACGTACTCGGGCAACGAGGCGAACCTCGCCCCGGTCGCCGGCCACGAGGGCTACACCTTCGTCCGCGGCGACATCCGTGACCGGTCGGTGGTGGACGCGGTGATGGCGGGCCAGGACGCGGTCGTGCACTTCGCGGCCGAGTCGCACGTCGACCGCTCGATCGCCGACGCGTCACCCTTCGTGACCACCAACGTGCTCGGCACCCAGGTGCTGCTCGACGCGGCGCTGCGGCACAGGGTCGGCCGGTTCGCCCATGTGTCGACCGACGAGGTCTACGGCTCGATCACCGAGGGCAGCTGGACCGAGCAGTGGCCGCTGGCCCCCAACTCGCCGTACTCCGCCTCCAAGGCGGCCTCCGACCTGATGGCGCTGGCCTACCACCGCACCCACGGCCTCGATGTGACCGTCACCCGGTGTTCCAACAACTACGGGCGCTACCACTTCCCCGAGAAGATGATCCCGCTGTTCGTCACCAATCTGCTGGACGGCCGCAAGGTGCCGCTGTACGGCGACGGCCGCAACATACGGGACTGGCTGCACGTCTCCGACCACTGCCGCGGCATCGACCTGGTGCTGCACAAGGGCCGGTCCGGCGAGGTCTACAACATCGGCGGCGGCACCGAGGTGACCAACCGTGAGCTGACCGAGCGGCTGCTCGCGGCCTTCGGGGCCGGCTGGGACCAGGTCGAGCACGTCGAGGACCGCAAGGGCCACGACCTGCGCTATTCGCTGAGCATCGACAAGATCCGCGAGGAACTGGGGTACGAGCCCCTTACCGGCTTCGACGAGGGCCTGGCCGACACCGTCGCCTGGTACCGGGACAACCGCCAGTGGTGGGAGCCCCTCAAGGAAAAGGCGGAACTGTCGGCATGACACGCTGGCTGGTCACCGGAGCGGGCGGCATGCTCGGCCGGGATCTGATCGATGTGCTCGGCCGGGCACCGGACGCCGACCCGACCGCCCTGACCCGCGCTGACCTCGACATCACCGACGCGGCCGCGGCCGACGCGGCGGTCGCCGGCCACGACATCGTGGTCAACGCCGCCGCCTGGACGGACGTGGACGGCGCCGAGGCCGACGAGGCCGCCGCCACCCGGGTCAACGGCGACGGTGTCCGCCGGCTCGCCGAGGCCTGCGCCCGGCACGGCCTGCCGCTGCTCCAGCCGTCCACCGACTACGTCTTCCCCGGCGACGCCGACCGGCCGTACGCCGAGGAGGCCCCCACCGCACCGCTCAACGCCTACGGCCGCGGCAAGCTGGCCGGCGAGCGGGCGGTGCTCGACCTGCTGCCGGAGCGCGGCTACGTGGTCCGCACCGCGTGGCTGTACGGGGCGCACGGCCGCAACTTCGTCACCACCATGCTGACCCTCGCAGAACAGCGGGAGACCCTCGACGTGGTGGACGACCAGCTCGGGCAGCCGACCTGGACGCGCTCGCTGGCGGTACGCCTGCTGGCACTCGGCGAGGCCGCGCTGGCCGGCCGGGCGCCCGCGGGCGTCTACCACGGCACCGCGTCGGGCAGTACGACGTGGTTCGGCCTGGCCCGCGCCGCGTTCGCCCTGCACGGCCTGGACCCGGAGCGGGTGCGCCCCACCACCTCGGAGCGCTTCGTACGCCCGGCCCGCCGCCCCTCGTACAGCGTGCTCGGCCACGACCGCTGGGCCGCGGCGGGGTTCGACCCGATGCCCGACTGGCACACGGACCTGGCCGCCGCGATACCCGGCCTCAGCGCCGCCCTGGCCGCGCCGCGGGCCGCCCGATGACGACGACGCTCAGCGCCCGTATCTCCACCGCGCTCCCCCAGGGCACCGCCCTGGTCGGCGGCGGCACGGCGGTACTCGGCCTGGCCAGCTACGTCCACCTGTCCGCGGCGAACCACGCGCTCAACGGCGACTCGGACGCGACCGCGGCCTTCTCCGTGCTGTGGACGGTGGTCTTCTCCATCGGCCTCGGGCTGTTCTTCCCCGTCGAGCAGGAGATCACCCGGGTGGTCGCCGCCCGCAAGGTCGCCGGCGACGGGGCCCGCCCCGCGCTGCTGCGCGGGGCGGCGCTGTCCGGCTCGCTGCTGTGCGCCACCCTGCTGCCGCTGGCGCTGCTGGCCCGGCCGATCGCCGACCTGCTCTTCGACGGCGACATCTCACTGGTGTTCAGCCTCGCCGGGGCCTTCGCCGCGCTGTCCTGCGCCCATGTCACCCGCGGGGTGCTGGCGGGCCTGGGGCTGTTCAGGACCTACGGGATGCAGCTCGGGCTGGACGGCATGCTCCGTATCGTCTTCTCGGTCGGCCTCGCGGTCGCCGGGGTCCACTCGACCTTCGCCTTCGCGATGATCCTCACCGTGGCGCCGCTGATCTCGGTCGCCGCCACCGTCCGCCCGGCGCTGACCGAGGCGCGGCCGGGGACGCCGGCCCCCTGGCGCGAGATGAGCCAGCGGCTCGGCATGCTGGTGGCTTCCACCCTTCTGGCCCAACTGCTGGTGAATATCGCGGTCATCAGCACCAAGGTCATCTCCACGGACGACACCGAGCTGGTCACGGCACTGCTGGCCGCGCTCGTACTGGCCCGGGTGCCGCTGTTCGTCTTCGGCGCCTTCCAGGTCTCGCTGCTGCGCGGGCTGTCGACGGCCGCGGCCGAGGGCGACCACCGCGGTTACTCTCGGCTACTGCTCCGGGCGGTACTGGTCACCGGATCGCTGGGGGCCGCGGGCGGTCTGTGCGCGGTCGCGATCGGTCCCGCCCTGCTGCCCGCGCTCTTCAGCGCGCCCGACATCCTGACCGCCGCGGACTTCGGGTGGCTGGCCTTCGGCACCACCGCCTACATGATCGCCATGGTGCTGGGCCAGGCCCTGCTCACCAGTGGGGGTGCCCGCAAGCAGCTGATTTCCTGGGTGGTCGGAACCGCGGTGCTGATCGGAATCACCGTCAGCCCGATGGCATTGCGCAGCCGGGTCGAGATCGCCTACGCCATAGGGGCCGTCGTCGTGGCCGCCTGCATGGCTGTCGGTTTGCGTGGCCGTGTAAGATAACCGACTGTTCACTTGTAGTTTAAGCCCAGGCCGGTGTTCATACGTTCCCTGCGCCAGGAGCGTGGACGATCACCATCGGTGAGCGCGCGAACGGCCGATGCGAAGAACAGACCTCGGTGCACGATCACGCGAGTCCCTGGAGTGTCTAGGCATGAAGTTGTGGATCCTCACCTCCTTGACGGGGGTCGTGCTGGTTCTGATCATCGCCGAGATGCTGCGCCGGCGGAAGCTCAAGGAGAAATACGCCGCGCTGTGGATGGTGACCGGCGTTCTCATCATTCCGCTGGGATTCTTTCCCCGGGGTCTGGACTCGGTGGCCGAGACCGTCGGCGTCCGGTCCGGTGTGAGCTTCATCCTCTTCCTGAGCGTCGTCTTCCTCTTCATGGTCTGCCTCCAGCTCAGCTGGGAAGTCGGCCACCTGGAGGAGGAGACCCGCACGCTGGCCGAGGAGATCGCCCTCATCCGGGGCGCGTCCAAGCAGCCGGACGACACTCCCCGCCCACCGGTGACGGCCGCCGCCGCGACGGCGCCCCCGTCCGCCCCCAACCCGAGCGAGACCGGAGCGGCGTCGTGATCGACGGCAAGCGCGTGCTGATCATCCTGCCGGCCTGGATGGAGGCCGAGGGCGTGGCAGGGGTGATCAAGGAAGTCAGGGCGACCCTGCCGGGCGCCGACACCGTCGTCGTGGACGACGGCTCACCCGACGAGACGTCACGGGTGGCACTGGGCGCGGGCGCGCGGGTGCTGCGGCTGCCGTACAACCTGGGCGTCGGCGGCGCGATGCGGCTGGGCTACCGGTATGCCGCCGACAACAACTACGACGTGGCCATCCAGGTGGACGCCGACGGCCAGCACGACCCGCGGTGCGTCCCGCAGCTGCTCAAGGAGCTGGAGCACGCCGACCTGGTCATCGGCGCCCGGTTCGCGGGCGAGGGCGACTACTCGGTGCGCGGCCCGCGCAAGTGGGCGATGAAGGTGCTGGCCGCCGTGCTGTCCCGGATGGCCCACACCAGGCTGACCGATGTGACCTCCGGCTTCCGCGCCTGCAACCGCGACCTGCTGGGCCAGTTCGCGCGCACGTATCCGATGGAGTACCTGGGCGACACGGTGGAGAGCACGGTGTCGGCGATACGGGCCGGCTACACGGTCCGGCAGGTGCCGGTGGCCATGCGCGAGCGAATAGCGGGGACACCGAGCCAGTCACCGCTGCGCGCCATGATGTACCTGCTGCGGATCGGCCTGATCCTGGTGGTCGCGCTGGGCCGCAAGGTCGACATGCAGCAGCCGTCCGTCACGACGGGACGGTAAGGCACCGCACATGGACACGATCGACATCATGCTGCCGCACTACGGGGACACCGGGCTGCTGCAGCTGGCCGTACAGAGCATCCTCGACCAGTCCGACAAGGACTGGCGGCTGACCGTCGTGGACGACGGCCGCGAGCCCGGCGTCGCCGAGTGGTTCGCGAGCCTGGGCGACGAGCGGGTGCGCTACCAGCGCAATGAGCGCAACCTCGGCATCACCCGCAACTTCCGCAAGTGCGTGGACCTGGTCGAGCACGCCCACTTCGTCATGATGGGCAGCGACGACCTGATGCTGCCCGACTACGTCGCCACGATCCGCTCGATGGCCGCCGCGGCGCCGGACGCCGCGATGTACCAGCCGGGTGTACAGGTCATCGACGAGCGCGGCGAGCCGGTGAAGACCCTGGTCGACGAGGTGAAGCGGCGGCTGTACGCGCCGGACGCGACCAGGGCCCGCGTCCTCGAAGGCGAGCCGCTGGCCACCAACCTGCTCAGCGGGAACTGGCTGTACTTCCCCTCGGTGTGCTGGCGGTCCGACATCGTCAAGAAGATCAACTTCCGCGAGGACCTGTCGGTCATCCAGGACCTGGCGCTGGTCATCGACCTGGTGCAGCGCGGCGAGCAGCTGGCCGTCGACCCCACCGTCTGCTTCCGCTACCGCAGGCACACCAGCAGCCTGTCCTCGCACGAGGCGATGTCGGGCGCCCGCTTCGGCGAGGCGCGCCGCTACTTCCTCGGTGTGGCGGACGTGCTGGACGAGCACGGCTGGCACAAGGCGGCGCGGGCCGCCAGACGGCACGTGTCCATGCGGCTGCACGCCCTGAGCATGGTGCCCGGCGCGCTGCGCGCCCGTCAGTTCGGCGCGTTCAGGACGCTGCTGACGCACGCCTTCGCCGGGGGCCGCAAGCAGCCGGCCGCCGGGCAGGAGTAGTCTCTTTCGCTCCGGCCCACCGTTCACCCCGGTCGCCCCGGCGGTACACCTGCCCGCCACCGCCGGCCTGCCCGTCCCATCGGAAATCCTCCTGGAACGCTAGGGATCACGCTCAATGCCCTCTCAGCCCCACGCGCCGCGGTTCAGCATCATCGTCCCTGCCCACGGCGTCGAGGCGTACGTGCGGGACTGTCTGGACTCACTGCTCCAGCAGTCGTTCGAGGACTTCGAGATCATCGCGGTCGACGACTGCTCCCCCGACGCCTCCGGGGAGATCATGGACGAGTACGCGGCGGCCGACCCGCGGGTCGTCTCGCTGCGGCTGCCGGAGAACGTCGGCCTCGGCCGGGCCAGGAACGCCGGAATGGCCAAGGCCTCCGGCAGCTACCTGCTGTTCATCGACAGCGACGACACGGTGCTGCCCGGCTCGCTCGCGGCGATCGACCGGCGGCTCAGGGACACCGGCGACCCCGAGCTGCTGGTCTTCGACTACGCCCGGACCACCTGGGACGGCCGCACGGTACGCAACAAGCGCGCGGACGTGCTGTCCGGCGCCGCCAAGCCCGTGGTGACGCTGGAGGAGCACCCCGACCTGCTGGCCCTGCTCCAGGTCGCCTGGAACAAGGCCTACCGGCGTGACTTCATCGAGCGCTGGGGCCTGGAGTTCCCGCCGGGCTACTACGAGGACACCCCCTGGACGTACCCGGTGCTCATCGCCGCGGAGAGCATCGCGCTGCTCGACCGGGTGTGCGTGCACTACCGGCAGCGGCGGCAGGGCAGCATCCTGCACAGCACGAGCCGCAAGCACTTCGACGTCATCGACCAGTACGAGCGGACCTTCGGCTTCATCGACGCCAATCCGCGGTTCGACGCGTGGCGGCCTCGGCTGCACGAACTGATGCGCAACCACTACCGCACGGTGGAGAAGTCGCCCGGCCGCCTGCCGGCCGGCGACCTGGCGGAATTCCGCACCCGCAGCGCGCAGTCGCTGGCCGCCCACCTGCCGGCCGGCGGGCCGCAGGCCGCCGCGGCGCCCGCGGCCGGCAAGCGGGCCGCCAAGGCACCCGCCCGGCGGCTGCTGCGGCGGGCCAAGAAGACGGCGGCGCCGCTGAAGCGGCCACTGCGGACGTCGGTCCTGCGCACGTACTACCGGCTCCAGCGGATGCTGCCGGTCCGGGACGACCTGGCGGTCTTCGCGGCCTACTGGAACACCGGCTACGCCTGCAACCCGGCCGCGGTGCACCGCAAGCTGCTCGAACTCGCGCCGGACGTCCGTACCGTCTGGGTGCTCAAGTCCGGTGTGCGGGCGACGCTGCCGCGCGGTACGGCCCGTGTGCACCCGGGATCCTTCGCCTACTGGAGGGCGATGGCACGCGCGAAGTATCTCGTCAACAACGTGAACTTCGGCAACAGCTGGGTCAAGCGGCCGGGCCAGGTGCACCTGCAGACGCACCACGGCACCCCGCTCAAGCGGATGGGCATCGACCTGGCGGAGTATCCGACCGCGCTCGGCGCGATGGAGCTGACCGACCTGATGCGCCGGGTCGACAAGTGGGACTACAGCCTCACCGCGAACAGCTACACCACCAGGATCTGGGACCGCAGCTATCCGGCGTCCTACGAGCCGCTGGAGCTCGGCTACCCGCGCAACGACGTGCTCGTCACCGCGGACCGGGCGGCCGTGACCGAGGCCCGGCGCGCGCTGGACCTGCCCGAGGGCGCCACCGTGATCCTCTACGCGCCGACCCACCGCGACTACCTGGGTCAGCTGCACTTCCCGATAGACCTGGAGCAGTTCGTCGAGCGGCTGCCGGCCGGCCATGTGGTGCTGGCCCGCGGCCACTACTACTACAAGGACGACAGCGCGGCGGCCGGCGCGACCGGCAAGGCCCGGCTGGTCGACGTCAGCGGCCACTCCGACGTGGAGCAGCTCTACCTGGCGGCGGACTGCCTGCTCACGGATTATTCGTCGGCGATGTTCGACTATGCCAACCTCGACCGCCCGATCGTCGTCTATGCCAATGACTGGGATCTCTACCGGACGACGCGGGGGACGTATTTCGACATCCACAAGCAGCCGCCGGGGCCGGTCGTCAGCACCGAGGACGAGCTCGTCGGCCTGTTCAGGTCGGGCGGGTGGGACACCGAGGAGCACGCACAGGAACGGGCGCGGTTCCGGGCCCGGTTCTGTGAGTTCGACGACGGTTTCGCGGCCGAACGCGTGGTACGAAGGTTCTTCCTCGGCCAGGAGGCCGTGCCACCGGTCGTATCATTGTCGGACCGTCCGGCGCCGCCTCGGCCGTGAAATGTGCCGCCTTCGGCACATGCAAAGAAAGGCAACGCACTGATGACTCCGCGTCTCTCGGTGGTAGTCCCTGTCTACAACGTGGAGTTGTTCCTCGACGAATGCCTTCAGTCACTCGCCGACCAGACGTTCACGGACTGGGAGGCCGTCGTCGTGGACGACGGTTCCACCGACAGCAGCCTGGAGATCGCACACAAGTGGGCGGCCAAGGAATCCCGCATCCGTGTGGTGGAACAGCGGAACGCCGGCCTCGGCGCGGCCAGGAACACCGGCGTACGGCACATCAGTGACGGCAGCGAATTCCTGGCGTTCGTCGACAGCGACGACGTCGTGGTGTCCAACGCGTATCAGCGGTGCATAACAAGTCTCGACAAGACCGGATCCGATTTCGTCTCCGGCAACGTGGACATCCTGGTCGCGGGCGAGACGTCCCCTTCCACCCTGCACGCGAAGCGGCTGAACAAGCCGCGTGAGCGCACCCATATCTCCCGCGACAAGGGGCTCCTCTACGACCGCACCGCCTGGAACAAGGTATTCCGCCGGACGTTCTGGGACGAGCACGAATTCTCCTTCCCGGTCGGAATACTTTACGAGGACGCGCCCGTCACGATTCCCGCCCACTTCCGGGCGAAGGCCGTCGACGTCCTCAACGAGCCGATCTACCTGTGGCGGCAGCGGACCGCGGGAGCCCCCTCGATCACGCAGAAGCGGACCGAGCCGAAGTCGGTGCGCGACCGCATCACCTCCTTCGACTCGGTGAGCCGCTTCCTGGCCGCCCAGCCGGGCGCGAAGTACCGCGGCTACAAGCGCTGGTACGACGAGGCCGCGATCACCGACGAGCTGCCGCTGTTCTGGAACGTCCTCAGCGAGGCCGGCGAGGAGTTCCGCCACGAGTTCATGACCGGCAGCAAGGACTTCCTCAGCCGGGTCGACCCCGAGGTGCTGACGGCCCTGCCGGTGCCGATGCGGCTGAAGTGCCACTTCATCACCGAGGGCCTTATCGACGACATACTGGAACTCGTCCAGTACGAGCGGGACTTCGGCAAGGCGATCCCGGTGGCCCGCAGCGGCCTGCGGCACTTCGCCGACTACCCCCAGCTGCGCGACCGCCAGGTCCCCGTGCCGCGCGAGGTGCTGCGGCTGAACCAGGAACTGGCCATGCGGGCGCGGGCCGCGACCGTCGAGTGGCAGCAGGGCAGGCTGCACGTCAGCGGCTACGCCTACATCCGGAACCTGGAGGTGCAGCGGCCCGGCGGGTCGCTGCGGATGGCGCTGCTGCGCGAGGCGGGCAGCCGGCGCAGCGTCGTCGCCCGGATGCGCCGCACCCACGCCCCCGACGCCACGGTGTCGTCCTGGCAGTCGCTGCACGGCTACGACTGGTCGGGGTTCACCTTCACCCTGGACCCCGACAAGCTCAAGCACCGCGGGTCCTGGCAGGAGGGCACCTGGCGGCTGACCGTCGGCGCGGTGGAACAGGGCCTGGCCCGCCGCAGCCGCATCAAGGCCGGCCTGTCGGAGAGCGCCGAGAGCCCGGCCGCCCACTGGGTCGCCCCCGATGTGCGGGTGGTGCCGTACATCTCCGACGATCACCTGTACATCCGGGTGGAGCAGGTACGGGCCCGGCTCACCGGCCATGACGTCACCGGCCGGGAGATCCGGATCGAGGGCGCGCTCAGCGGCGGGGACGTGACGGACGGCTCGGTGCTGCGCGTCACCCAGGGCTCCACCGGCGACTCCTTCGAGGTGCCCGTCGTGCTGCACACGCAGGGCGACGGCAGCCGCACCTTCACCGCGACCGTCGGCGCCGCGTCGCTCGACGTCCCCGGCCGCGACTCGGCCAACCCCGACCGCACCGAGACCTGGACGCTGGAGCTGGCGGCGCCCGGCGGCGCGTCCTACCCGATCGCGGTGGGCGGCGGCGAGCAGACCCCGGCCCGGCAGTACCCGATCGGCGGGCAGGACGAACTCGCCTGGGGCGACCGGGCCGTCTACGTCACCGGCAGCCCGGCCGGCGCCCTGGTGCTGCGCACCCAGCCGGTCCAGGGCCTGGCCGACACGGTCACCCGGTCGGCACAGGACACCCTGCTGGTGGAGGGCACCCTGCCCTGCGTACCGGAGCGCCCGCTGAGCCTGGTGCTGCGGCACAGCCGGCAGGCCGAGGAGCACGTCTACCCGGTCACCGTGACGGGCGACCGCTTCCGCGCCGAGTTCCGGCCCGTGCCGGCGAGCACGCTGAGCGGCCCGCGGCCGCTGCGCACCGGCCAGTGGTACGTCTTCCTGCGCGAGGAGGGCAGCCACGACAGCTACCCGGTGCGCATCACCGCAGGAGTACGGCCCGACCTGCCGGTCGCCCTGGTGGCCAACGGCCGCGGGTACACCGTCGGAAGCCGCTACTTCGACCGGCTGTGCGTCGGCTCCGACACCGACCTCAACGACGAGGAGGCCGGGCGCTACCGGCAGCGGCAGCTGCGTACCGAGGTCTACGAGGGCGCGAGGACCGCGCCGCTCAAGAACCAGGTGATGTACGCCAGCTTCAACGGCCGGCAGTATTCCGACTCCCCGCGGGCCGTCTACGAGGAGCTGGTCCGCCGGGGCAGCGACCTGGAGCACCTGTGGGTCGTCCAGGACGGCCAGGCCGACGTGCCGCCGGGCGCCACCGCGCTGCGCTGCTGGAGCAAGGAGTGGTACGCCGCGCTCGGCGAGAGCCGCTACGTCGTCTTCAACTCGCACCTGCCGCACTGGATCAACCGCCGCGAGGGCCAGGTGATCGTCCAGACCTGGCACGGCACCCCGCTCAAGCGGATCGCGCACGACATCGACAGCGTGCAGTTCGCCGACCGCCAGTACCTGGCGAAGGTGTCGGAGGAGACCCCGCACTGGAGTTTCCTGGTCTCCCCGAACCGCTTCAGCACACCGATCATGAAGCGGGCCTTCGCCTACGACGGGGAGATCCTGGAGTCGGGCTACCCGCGCAACGACCTGCTGCGCGCGCCGGACCAGGAGGAGCGGGCGCGGGCGGTCCGCGAGGCCATCGGGCTGCCCGAGGGCAAGCGGGTCGTGCTGTACGCGCCGACCTGGCGTGACGACCAGTTCTACCGGGCCGGGAACTACAAGTTCGACATGCGGATCGACCTCGAAGAGGCGGCCCGCACCCTCGGCGACGACCACGTCCTGCTGGTCCGCAAGCACGCGAACATCGTGGACTCGGTCCCCGGCGCGGGCAACGGCTTCGTGTGGGACGTCTCCGACTATCCCGAGATCGGCGAGCTGTTCCTCATCTCGGACATCCTGATCACCGACTACTCGTCCCTGATGTTCGACTTCGCGAACACCGGCCGGCCGATGCTCTTCTTCACCTACGACCTGGAGCACTACCGGGACCGGCTCCGCGGTTTCTATTTCGACTTCGAGGAGAAGGCACCCGGGCCGCTGATCCACACTTCCGACGAATTGATCGCGGCACTTCGCAATATCGACAGCACTGCGGATCAATATGCCGGTGCATATCAGGCGTTCCAGGACCTCTTCTGCGACCTCGATGACGGGCACGCTGCGGATCGTGTCATCGACCGTATGGTCCAGCTCGCCTCCGCTCCGTCTTCCAGCCCATCCATTGCGGAGTCCCGTTGAAAATTCCCTACACCTCACAGGCGCGCGATCTCATAGCGAAAGTCCCGCCGCACCGGCGGTTGCCCATCGCTGCCTACGTCATCCCGCAGGTGGTGCTGCTGCTGTGGTGGGCGGCGTTCTACCCGGGCGCGATGAGCTACGACTCCATCGCCTATGTGTGGCATGTCACGACGGACCACTGGATGTCGAACCACTCGGTGGTCTACGACTCGATGGTCTGGGTCTCCCTCAACACCACGGGCGACCTGTGGGCGCTGACCCTGCTCCAGACGATCGCGATGTCCGCCACGATCGCCTACACGTGCGTGATGCTCCGCGACTTCGGGGTGCGGGCCCGCTGGAGCCTGCCGGCCGCCGCCTTCGCGGTGCTGCTGCCGTCGACCGGCAGCTTCGTGGTCTTCGTGTGGAAGGACGTGCCCTACACCATCGGGGCGCTGCTCGCCTTCGCCGCGACCGGCAGGCTGATCGCCCGGCGGCTGCGCGGGCGCTCCCAGGACCGTGACCGGCTGTTCTACCGGGAGCTGGGGCTGCTCTTCCTCGGCTGCCTGTGCATGGGCGTCTTCCGCACCAACGGGCTGCTCGTCATGCTGTTCGCGGCCCCGGTGCTGCTGTTCACGCTGCCCAAGGTGCGCCGCTGGGTGCTCGCCGCGACGATCGTCCCCGTGGTGATCTCCGCGGTCCTCCAGACGGTCGTCTACCCGGCCGTGGGCATCCAGACGCCCACCAAGGACCAGGTCTACGCGATGCAGTACGCGGACATCGCCGTGGCCTACGGCAAGGTCCCGCAGACCTTCTCCCGGCACGACCTGTCGATCATGAAGCAGGTCGCGCCGCTCAGCCACTGGGGCGGCGCCGCCGCCACGTGCTACTCCGCCGACCCGGCCATGTCCAAGCCCATGAACCGCCCGGAAGCGGCACGGCTGAACACCCAGCTGCTCGACATCTGGAGCGAGGTCGCCAAGCGCACGCCCGACGTGCTCATCGGCGCCCGGCTCTGCCGTTCGCACATCGCCTGGGCGATCTGGCCCGGCCCCGCGGACAAGATCGGCTACACCCTGATCTCCACCCCGGAGACCCCGGAGAACCTCTTCGGCTGGGCGGACTGGAACCCCGAGGTCAAGCACAGCAAGTACCGGCCCATCCTCAAGATGCGCCCGCTGTCGACGACCCTGCACACGGGCGCGCTGTTCGCCTTCAAGGCCTCCAAGACGCCGCAGCTGGACTGGCTGTTCTTCCGCGGCGCGGTGTGGTGCTACGCGAGCTACGCCATCGCGATCCTGATGGTGCGCAAGCGCCGCCAGCGCGGTCTGCTGGGGCTGACGGCCATCACGATCGGCCTCCAGCTGTGCGTGCTGGCGGCCAACCCCGCCCCGCTGTTCCGCTACATGGTGGCGCCGATGTTCCTCGGCTTCTTCTTCCTGCCGCTGCTCACCGTGCGGTCCAAGGTGGGCATGGGGCCTGACACCACGAAGCCGAAGCGGAAGCCGGTGCCGCCCGCGCGCGTCACCGAGGAGGAGCGCCCGCCCGCGCCGACCCCCGTCTGACGGCGCGCCAGTCGCCCGAAAGCACCGGTGGGGTGCCGCTGATCACAGCGGCACCCCGCTTTCGTGTGCGGCGGGCGGCAGACACACCGCCAGCTCCGGGTGTGGCGGCCGGAGGCCGCCGCGTCGGCCCTGGGCCTGGCCGGCAGGAGGCCGCCCGGCGTCAGCGGGAGCGGCGGAGGCGGCGCAGCCTGGCGCCGAGGACCCGGCGGGCGCCCTCCATGCCGTCCGCGACCCGCAGGATCAGCGTCCTGCCGCCGGTGATGTGCGTCTGCACCAGCAGCACCTGGCCGGTGCGGCGCAGGACCACACCGCGGCCCGCGATCTGGCCGTCCGCGGCCCGCACCTCGACCGGGGTGCGCTGCGACGTCCCCGCGTAGCGGACCTCCGCGCGGATGTGCCAGACGGCGAGCCGTCCGCCGCGGGCCAGGTCGGCGGTACGCAGCCGCACCGCGGCCGACCACGTGCCGTCATCCCCCACCAGCGGGGTCTCCATGGTGGTGGGGGCGCCGGGCTCGCCCCGCTCGACCAGCTCCACCCGCAGCGCCACCGGGTGCAGTGCGGCCAGCCGCCCGTACAGGTCGTGCACCCGCAGGGTGAGCCGGGCGGTGGTGCCGGTCTGCACCATGGCGTCCACCACGATCGGCAGGTCGCGGGGCTCCAGCTCGGCCAGCTCAGGCGGCGCGGTGTCGCCGTACGGCGGTACGAGCCGAGGCGGGCGTCCCGCCAGCTCCACCAGCCGCCCCAGCCCGCCGACACCCGGCTCGGGCCGGTCGGCGCCCGGTGCGAGCAGGGCGCGCACGATCCAGCGGGACGGCACCGAGGCCATCGCGACCGCCTCGCGTTCGAAGCTGCTGACGTAGTCACGGGTGGCCCGCCACCAGTCGGCGACGTACCGCGGTGAGCGCTGCGGGAGCTCGCGTACGTACATCGGCAGGTCGTAGTCCAGGAACTTCGCCTGGGCGGCGAGTGCCAGCTCGGAGGCCGAGGCGTCCCTGAAGGTGTGGAAGGCCTCCCGGTGCGCGGCGATGCGCTGCCGCCAGTTGGTGATGTCGGCGCGGCGCAGCGAGATGGACTGGGTGGCCGCGTGCCGCCGTACGTTCCAGGTGTAGACCGGGGTGTCGATGTAGGCGATACGGGGCCGGGCCGCGTACACCCGGGCGGTGAAGACGAAGTCCTCGTAGTGGAAGGCGCCGTCGGGGAAGATCAGCGAGCGGTCGCGCAGGAAGGCCGTGCGGTACAGCTTGTTGACCGACAGGGTGTCCTTGAGGATCTCCGGGTGCTCGGCGATGCCGCGTACGACGGTGCCGGGCATCTTCGCGCCGGCGGCGGGGTCGTAGATCTCCGGCTGCCAGACGGTCTCGCGGCCCTCCGGCAGCTCCCGGCGGACCGCCCGGCCCGCGGCGACGTCCGCGCCGTGCCGGTCGGCGGCGGCGAGCAGCGCGTCCGCAGCGCCCGGCCGCAGGACGTCGTCGCTGTCCAGGAACAGCAGATAGGGCAGGGTCGCGGCGGCGATGCCGTCGTTGCGGGGGGTGCCGCAGCCGCCGCTGTTGGTGGTCCGGTGGATCACCCGCACCCGCGGGTCGCCGTCGAGCGCGTCGAGCACCTGCGCGGTGCCGTCGGTCGAGCCGTCGTCGACGACGATCACCTCACCGACCTGGTCGCCCTGCGCAAGGGCCGACGCCACCGCGGTGGAGACATGGTCAACGTCATTGTAGGAAATCACGACGACGCTGACGCGTCCCATCGGTGGGTCCTCGCTTCTACCTGAACGGACGGGCTGCGGGATGTCACAGGCCGCCGCTTTCGGGCTGACCATAGTGATCACCATCAAGTCCAAGATACTATTTGTCGCTTTAGTAAGCTGTCACTTGGGTGAACGCCCACTGTACCCATCGGGGCTCCGCACTGAACACTCCCGACCGACGCACGCAAAACCTCGAAGTCCAAGATTTCGCGCCCTAGGCTGACCGCAGAGCGTGCGGCGGAGGGTGCCGCCACATCCCCCCACCTACATGCGGCGCGGAAAGTGATCTCCATGCGACTGTCGATCGTTGTTCCCTGCTACAACGAAGAGGCCGTGATCGACCTCTTCGACCAGCGGATCCGGGAGACCCTGGACACACTCGCCATCGACTACGAGCTGTGCTACGTCGATGACGGCAGCAAGGACGCGACCCTCGAACGGCTCCGCGGCATCGCCAAGAACCACCCGGGCAGCACCCGCTATGTGTCGTTCAGCCGGAATTTCGGCAAGGAGTCCGGCATGCTGGCCGGGCTGCGGGAGGCCACGGGTGACGCGGTCGTCGTCATGGACGCGGACCTCCAGCACCCGCCGGAGCTGATCGCCCGGATGCTGGAGCTGCACGACCTGGGCCACGACCAGGTGATCGCCCGGCGCACCCGCGAGGGCGACAAGAAGATGCGCAGCGCCGTCAGCCGGCTCTACTACCGCATGATCAACAAGTGGGTCGACGTCGAACTCACCGACGGAGTCGGCGACTTCCGGCTGCTGTCCCGCCCCGCGGTGGACGCGCTGCTGTCGATGCCGGAGTACAACCGCTTCTCCAAGGGCCTCTTCTCCTGGATCGGCTTCGACACCGTCACCTTCGACTACCGCAACGCGGCCCGTGAGGCCGGCGAGACGAAGTGGCGCTTCGGGGCGCTGGTCAACTACGGCATGGACGGGCTGATCTCGTTCAACAACCGGCCGCTGCGGCTGGCGATCTACGCCGGGCTCGGGCTCGCCGGGCTGGCGGCGGTCTACGCGGCGGTGATCACCGCGCAGGCGATCATCGAGGGCCCGACCGCACCCGGTTACGTCACGCTGCTCGTGGCGATCACCGGGCTCGGCGGGCTGCAGATGATGATGCTGGGGTTGATAGGCGAGTACATCGGCCGTATCTACTACGAGACCAAGCGCCGCCCGCACTTCCTGGTCAAGGAGACGAACGCGCCGCGGACCTTCCGGGTCGGTGATCAGGCCGGTGCCCCGGTCGGTGAGGTGCGGCAGCGGGCCGCCCCGCAGGACTGGTCGGAGATCCGGTGAGCCGCTCCGTGCCCAGGCTGCCGCCTCAGCTGCTGCAGATAGTCCGCTTCGCCCTGGTCGGCGGGGTCAACACCGCGACCTTCTACGGCTTCTACCTGGCGCTGCATCCGCTGATGCCGTATTTCGCGGCGTATTCGGTGGCGTTCGTGCTGAGCATGATCGGGTCGTTCTTCCTCAACACGTACTTCACTTATCGCACCCGGCCGACGTGGAAGAAGTTCCTCCTCTTCCCGCTGACCAATGTCACGAACTACGTGGTGACCAGCATCGGCGTCTACGCGTTCGTGGAGTGGGCGGGCATGAACGACAAGATCGCCCCGCTGGTGGCCGCGGCCGCCGCGATCCCCTTCACGTACGTGCTCTCCCGCCGCATCCTGACCAGGGACACCCCGCCGGCCACGGCGTACGACCCCGCCCTGTAGTCCAGGCCGGGGCCGGCGCGGTCAGTCCCGGCCCCAGGGGGCCTCACCAGCTTCGGGCGACCGCCCGGACTCCGTCCGGGGACGGGTCCGGGCGGGTGGTCCTACTCGAACGGGTCGAAGCCCCGGTATTCCTCTTCCGCCTCGTCCCGCTCGGCCTGCTTGTCGCGGCGGCGGGTGACCGCCGCGCGGGGAGCGTCGAAGCGGTGGTCCTCGCCGCGGCGGCCGAGCATTTCGGCGCCGGCGGCCATGGTGGGCTCCCAGTCGAAGACGACCGCGTCGTCGTCGCCTCCGATGGCGACGCCGTCGCCCGGCTTGGCGCCGGCCTTGAGGAGTTCGGCCTCGACGCCGAGGCGGTTGAGGCGGTCGGCGAGGTAGCCGACGGCCTCGTCGTTGGCGAAGTCGGTCTGCCGGACCCACCGCTCCGGCTTCTCGCCGCGGACCCGGAAGAGGTCGTCCTCCTCCGCGGTGACCGTGAAGCCCGCGTCGTCGACGGCCTGCGGGCGGATGACGACCCGGGTGGACTCCTGGGCGGGCTGGGCGGCACGCGTGTCGGCGACGATCTTCGCGAGGGCGTAGGACAGCTCCTTGAGGCCCTCGTGGGAGACCGCGGAGACCTCGAAGACCTGGTAGCCGCGGGACTCCAGGTCGGGCCTGATGATCTCGGCCAGGTCGCGCCCGTCGGGCACGTCGATCTTGTTGAGCACGACGATCCGCGGCCGGTCCTCAAGACCGGCGCCGTACGCCCGCAGCTCCGCCTCGATGACGTCCAGGTCGGTCGCCGGGTCGCGCTCGGACTCCAGCGTCGCGGTGTCCAGCACGTGCACCAGCACCGAGCAGCGCTCGACGTGCCGCAGGAACTCAAGGCCCAGGCCGCGCCCCTCGCTGGCGCCGGGGATCAGCCCGGGCACGTCCGCGATCGTGTAGACGGTCGAGCCCGCGGTGACCACACCGAGGTTCGGCACCAGTGTGGTGAACGGGTAGTCCGCGATCTTCGGCTTCGCCGCGGACAGCACCGAGATCAGCGAGGACTTGCCGGCGCTGGGGTAACCCACCAGCGCCACGTCCGCGACGGTCTTCAGCTCCAGCACCACGTCCCGCGCGATGCCCGGCTCGCCGAGCAGCGCGAAACCCGGCGCCTTGCGGCGGGCCGAGGCCAGCGCCGCATTGCCGAGGCCGCCGCGCCCGCCCTGGCCCGCGACATACGTGGTGCCCTGGCCGACCAGGTCGGCCAGCACATTGCCGTGCTTGTCCATCACGACGGTGCCGTCGGGCACCGGCAGCACCAGGTCCGTACCGTCCTTGCCCGACCGGTTGCCGCCCTCCCCCGGTTTGCCGTTGGTGGCCTTGCGGTGCGGGCTGTGGTGGTAGTCGAGCAGCGTGGTGATGTCCTGGTCGACCACCAGGGTCACATCGCCGCCCCGGCCGCCGTTTCCGCCGTCGGGGCCGCCCAGCGGCTTGAACTTCTCCCGGTGCACGGAGGCGCAGCCATGGCCCCCGTTACCCGCGGCGACATGCAGCTCGACGCGGTCCACGAAGGTGGTCATGGCGTTTCCTCCAGATACGTACGGCTTCGCGCGTGTTCACGCGCTGGCATAACACGCCGAGGGCGGCCCCGCTTCCCTGATGCCGGGAAGCGGGTCCGCCCTCGGAAAGTCCTCAGCGTGCCTTTCAGGCGGCCGGAACGATGTTCACGACGCGGCGACCGCGCTTCGTACCGAACTCGACCGCGCCGGCGGACAGCGCGAACAGCGTGTCGTCCTTGCCGATGCCGACGCCGGAGCCGGGGTGGAAGTGGGTGCCGCGCTGGCGGACGATGATCTCACCGGCGTTGACGACCTGGCCGCCGAAGCGCTTCACGCCGAGCCGCTGAGCGTTGGAGTCGCGACCGTTCCGGGTGGACGATGCGCCCTTCTTGTGTGCCATCTCTCCTCAGTCCCTTACTTCGCAGCCGCGGCGGGGATGCCAGTGATCTTCAGCGCCGTGTACTGCTGGCGGTGACCCTGGCGACGGCGGTAGCCGGTCTTGTTCTTGTAGCGCAGAATGTCGATCTTCTGGCCCTTGTGGTGGTCGACGATCTCGGCCTCGACCTTGATCCCGGCCAGCACCCACGGGTCGCTGGTGACGGCTTCGCCGTCCACCACGAGCAGCGTCGAAAGCTCGACTGCGTCGCCGACCTTGCCGGTGGGAATCTTGTCGACCTCGACGATGTCGCCGATGGCCACCTTGTGCTGGCGGCCACCGCTACGCACGATCGCGTACACGCTGAACTCACTCTCTGCTCGATTCGGACCCCTGATGCCAGCCGTCCCGTTGTCGGAACCGGGGGGCCTCTCCCGACTGACCGGGAGGAATGTGCTCAGGAGATGGGCGCAGAAACGCCGAAGCTCAACTTTACGTAGTGCCTCCGGCCCGGTCAAATCCCCCCGGCTCCCCCTCTCCTCCCCGCTGCCGCGGGCGGGCTTTCCCCTGCGCCGCGGGGCGCCCTACCGCTGCCGCGAGGCCTGGGGTACGGCAGCGCCCGGGGGCACCCTTCCGCTGGCGCGGGCTGAGGGGTACGGCTGCGGCGGTGGGTGCCCTACCGGCTGGCGCGGGCTGAGGGTACGGCTCCGGCGGTGGGTGCCTTCCCGCTGGCGCGGGCTGAGGGTACGGCTCCGTCGGTCGGCGCCCTACCGGCTGGCGCGGGGCGGGGGCGCCTTCGCCGCAGAGGGTGCCCACAGGGGCGCGGGGAACGGCGCGCGCAACCCACCACCCACCGTCGTGTGCGAACGGACCGCACCCCCCGGGGGCGCGGGGAACTGCGCGACCAGCCGTCGACAAGCTGCACGTCGCCACGGGCCGAAAAGGGACTGTGCCGTCGCATCCGGACCACCGGCCGGTGGGGGCTGGGC
>NZ_JAJSYW010000079.1:0-36708 GCF_036815005.1 Streptomyces sp. IBSBF 2435
CCCCCCCCCCCCCCCCCCCCCCCCCCCCCCCCCCCCCCCGCCCCCCCCCCCCCCGGGCCGTGGTTGAAGTGTGCGTGACAGCCGCCGCCGGGCGTGCGCGGGGGCGCGGGACAGGTCCCGGGTGCCGGATCAGTCCTGGGCGCGCCCGGCGCCCGCGCCGCCGCCGGCCACCGCGTCGGCCGCCTCGTCGGCGAAGCGGCCGTCGATGGTGGCGACCACTCCGGTGACCTGGCGGGCGATGTCCGGCGCCGTCAGGCCGATCGCGGCCATGACGTCCTTGCGGGAGCCGTGCGCGAGGAAGCGCGGCGGGATGCCGAAGTCGCGCAGCGGCACGTCCGCCTCCGCGTCGCGCAGCGCCTGGGCCACGGCCGAGCCGACACCGCCGACCCTGCCGTTGTCCTCGACGGTGACCACCAGCCGGTGCCGGGCGGCGAGGCCGGGCAGCTCGGCGTCCACCGGCTTGACCCAGCGCGGGTCGACCACGGTGCTGGTGATGCCCTGGGCGTCCAGCAGCGCGGCGATCTCCAGGCACATCGGGGCGAGCGCGCCCACCGACACCAGCAGCACATCGGGCTGCCCGTCGCCGGCCGGCTCGCGCAGCACGTCCATGCCGCCGACCCGGCCCACCGCGGCGACCGCGGGGCCGACCGCGCCCTTGGAGTAGCGGACCACGGTGGGCGCGTCCTCGACCTCGACGGCCTCCCGCAGCTGGGCCCTGACCTGGTCGGCGTCGCGTGGCGCGGCGATCCGCAGTCCGGGTACGACCTGGAGGATCGACATGTCCCACATGCCGTTGTGCGAGGCGCCGTCGCTGCCGGTCACGCCGGCCCGGTCCAGGACGAAGGTGACACCGCACTTGTGCAGCGCGACATCCATCAGCACCTGGTCGAAGGCGCGGTTGAGGAAGGTGGCGTAGACCGCGAAGACCGGGTGCAGGCCGCCGGTGGCCAGCCCCGCGGCCGAGACGGCGCCGTGCTGCTCGGCGATGCCGACGTCGTAGACCCGGTCGGGGAAGGCGGCGGCGAATTTGGTCAGGCCCACCGGGTGCAGCATCGCGGCGGTGATGGCCACGATGTCGGACCGCTCCTTGCCCAGCTCCAGCATCTCGTCGCCGAAGACCGAGGTCCAGTCGGCGCCGGCCGCCGCGATGGGCAGCCCGGTGTCGGGGTGGATCGGGCCGATGCCGTGGAAGCGGTCGGTCTCGTCGTTCTCGGCCGGGGTGTAGCCGCGGCCCTTCTCCGTGATGCAGTGCACGATCACCGGGCCGCCGAAGCGCCGGGCGCGCTGCAGCGCGGACTCCACGGCCTCGATGTCGTGGCCGTCGATCGGGCCGACGTACTTCAGGCCCAGGTCCTCGAACATGCCCTGCGGGGTGATGAAGTCCTTGAGGCCCTTCTTGGCGCCGTGCAGCGTCTCGTAGAGCGGCCGGCCGATCAGCGGAGTGCGCTCCAGGACGTCCTTGGTGCGGGCCAGGAACTGCTCGTAGCCGTCGGTGGTGCGCAGGGTGGCCAGGTGGTTGGCGAGGCCGCCGATGGTCGGCGAGTACGACCACTCGTTGTCGTTGACGACGATCACCAGCGGGCGGTCCTTCGCGGCGGCGATGTTGTTCAGCGCCTCCCAGGCCATACCGCCGGTCAGCGCGCCGTCGCCGATGACCGCGACCACGTGGTCGTCGCGGTCCAGCAGCTCGTTGGCCTTGGCCAGGCCGTCGGCCCAGCCGAGCACGGTCGAGGCGTGGCTGTTCTCGATCACGTCGTGCTCGGACTCGGCGCGCGAGGGGTAACCGGACAGGCCTCCGGTGCTCTTGAGCTTGGCGAAGTCCTGGCGGCCGGTCAGCAGCTTGTGGACGTAGGCCTGGTGGCCGGTGTCGAACAGGATGCGGTCCTGCGGGGAGTGGAACACCCGGTGCAGCGCGATGGTCAGCTCCACCACACCCAGGTTGGGGCCGAGATGACCGCCGGTCTTCGCGACCGCTTCGACCAGGAAGGAGCGGATCTCGGCGGCCAGCTGCACGAGCTGCTGCTGGCCGAGCCGGTCGAGGTCGCGGGGTCCGTTGATACGGGTCAGCACTGCCACCCGTTCCTCCTCTGCCTGTCGCTCCCGGCCGATCTGGCCTTCGACGAGTCTAATGTTCCGGTTACCGGCGCGTCGGGCGCCCCGTGCGATGTACGTCACGGCGTTCCCTGCCCCCTTCCCGTGCGCCCGCACACGCCAAACCGCCGGGCGGTCCTGGGAGCCAGGTCCGTCCGGCGGCGCGGGACGTGCGTGCGCGGCGGGGTGCCGCTCGACCGGCGGGGTGTTACGCCCGGCCGGAGGAGCGCTGGGTGCGGCGGGACACCGAGTCGATGACCACGGCGGCGAGCAGAACGGCGCCGGTGATCATGTACTGGATCGACTGGTCCATGTTCAGCAGGTCGAGACCGGTCTGGATGGACTGGATGACCAGCATGCCGAGCAGGGCGGACCAGACGTTGCCGCGTCCGCCGAACAGGCTCGTGCCGCCGATGACGGCGGCGGCGATGGCGAGCATCAGCAGGTTGCCGGTACCGGCCTGGAGCGTCGCGGTGTAGGTCTGGCCGGCCAGGAAGAGGCCGCCGATGGCAGCGAAGCCGCCGGAGATCGCGAAGACCACGATACGGATCAGGGCAACGTTGATACCGGCACGGCGGGCGGCCTCGATGCTGCCGCCGACCGCGAAGACCTTGCGGCCGAAGGTGGTGCGGCGCAGTACGAAGTCGCAGATCACCAGAGTGGCCAGGAAGATCACCAGCGCGCTGGGCACACCGGCGGACTTGTTGAGCACGTAGGCGGCGACGTAGGACACCACGGCGAGCGCGGCGGTGCGCACCACGATCTCGCTGGTGGGCCGGAACGGCACACCGGCCTTCCGGCGGCGGGCCTGCTCGACGAGCGAGCCGATCAGCAGGGACGCGACGCCCAGGGTGGCCAGGATGTAGGCGCCGGCGATGCTCTGGTCCATGAAGTAGGAGCGCTGGCCCAGGATGTGCAGCAGGCCCTTGTCCTGGATCGTGAGGCTGCCGGTGCCGCGCAGCAGCCACTGCATCAGACCTGTCCAGCCCAGGAAGCCCGCCAGGGTGACGACGAACGCCGGTACACCGATCTTCGCGAAGAAGAAGCCGTGGACCGCGCCGATGGCGATACCGGTGAGGATGGTCAGCACGACCGCGAGCCACGGGTTCATCCCGTGGCTGACGCTGAGGCTGGCGAAGACCGCGGCGGCCAGACCGCTGACGGAGGCGACCGACAGGTCGATCTCGCCGAGCAGCAGCACGAAGACCAGGCCGACGGCGAGCATGCCGGTGCCGGCCAGGTAGTAGCCGATGTTGACCATGTTGCCGGAGCTCAGGAACAGGCTGTTCTTGAGCTGGAAGATGGTCCAGATGATGATCAGCGCGACGATGACCGGGATCGAGCCCAGCTCGCCGCCCTTGAGCTTGCGCTTGAACTCGGTGAGGTAGCCCTTGAAGCCCTCCTCACGTACCAGCAGCCGGGGGTCGACGGTCGCGACGGCCGGCGCCGGCATCTCGTCGATCGTGGTCTTGTCGCTCACTGGGTCGCCTCCGCGTTGCGCGCCAGCCGGCGGGTCACGGCGTTGTCCGTGGCTCCGGTGATCGCGGCGATGATCTGTTCGTTGGTGGTGCCCTTGACCGGGAAGGCACCGTTGTTCCTGCCGAGGCGCAGCACGTGGACGGTGTCCGCGACGGCCGTGACGTCGGCCATGTTGTGGCTGATCAGGATCACGCCGAGACGGCGCTCGCGCAGCCGCTCGACCAGGTCGAGAACCTGGGCGGTCTGCTCGACGCCGAGGGCGGCGGTGGGCTCGTCCAGGATGACGACCTTGGGCTCGCCGATCAGAGCGCGGGCGATGGCCACCACCTGGCGCTGGCCACCGGAGAGACTGGCGATCGGGATTCTGACACTGGGAATGCGGATCGACAGCGTGTTCAGCAGTTCGCGGGAGCGCTTTTCCATCGTGACCTCGTCGAGGCTGCCGAGGCGCAGCAGCTCGCGACCGAGGTAGAGATTACCGACCACATCGAGGTTGTCGCAGAGCGCGAGGTCCTGGTAGACGGTGGCGATACCGAGACCCTGGGCGTCCTGCGGCCGGTTGATGTGCACCGGCCGGCCTTCCCACTCGATGACGCCCTCATCGACGGGGTGAACACCCGCGATGGTCTTGACCAGGGTCGACTTACCGGCTCCGTTGTCACCCACCAGGGCGACGACTTCTCCGGCGTGGACCTCCAGCTCGACATCGGTGAGTGCTTGGACCGCACCGAATCGCTTGGAGACTCCGCGCAACGCCAGCACGGGCGTAGCGGACACGTGAACCATCTCCTTCGCCGCCTGACCGGCGGGGATGCCGCGCGCTGAACAGAACAGCCGCGGAGGGAGTGCACAAAGCACAGGATTACAAAATGAACGGGGAAGGGGTAGTACCCCTGCCCCGACAGTGCTCCCGAAAGCGTTTCCGTCCGGCACCCCGCCCCGGTAGCGGGGTGTTTGTGTGGGGCGGAGCGCCGGACAGGCTCACGGGTGCGGTTCAGGCCGTGGAGCCGGCCCGGACCGCGGGTGCCGGACTAGGAGATCCCGGCGGCGGTGCAGGCGGCGGCGAAGTCCGCGGTGCAGATCTGGTCCTTGGAGTACAGACCGTCCTTGACGACCGTGTCCTTGATCGTCGCCTTGGTCACCGAGAAGGCCGGCAGCAGCTTCGACGGGATCTCGGCACCGCCGACCTGCTTGGCGGTGGCGTCAGCGGTGCCCTTGATGTCCTTGCCGTTGAGCAGGTCCACCGCGATCTGCGCGGTGGCGTCCGCCTCGGGCTTGTAGGGCTTGTAGATCGTGCTGGTCTGGGTACCGGCCAGCAGCCGCTGGACACCCGCGAGCTCGGCGTCCTGACCGGTCAGCGGCGGGTTGATGCCCTGGCCCTTGAGCGCGGTGGCGATACCACCGGCCATGCCGTCGTTGGCGGAGTAGACGCCGGCGATGTTGTTCTTGCCGAGCTGGGTGATCGCGGCGGACATCTTCTGCGCGGCGATGGTGTCCTTCCACAGACCCGACTGCTCGTAGGCGATCTTCACCTTGCCGTCGAGGATCTTGTGGGCGCCGGCCTTGAACATGGCGGCGTTCGGGTCGGCCGGGTCACCGTTGATCATGACAACGTTGGCGGACGGCGTGGCCTTGGGACCCATGGCGTCGAGCAGCGCCTGGCCCTGCAGCTCACCGATCTTCTCGTTGTCGTACGAGACGTAGGCGGAGATCGGACCCTCGGCGAGGCGGTCGTAGGCGACGACCTTGATGCCCTTGTCCACAGCGGCCTGGACGGACGACTTGATACCGGTCGAGTCCTGGGCGTCCAGGATGAGGACCTTCACGCCCTTGGCGATCATGCTGCTGACCTGCTGTGCCTGCTTGGCCGGGTCACCGGCGGCGTTGGCGTACTGGATGGTGCAGTCCGCGCACAGCTCCTTGATCTTGCCCTCGATCAGCGGCTTGTCGAACTTCTCGTACCGGGTGGTCGCGTTCTCCGGCAGCAGCAGGCCGATGGACTTGTCCTTGCTGTCGCTGGAACCCTTGTCGTCACCCGCCTTACCACAGGCGGCCATGGTGAGCGCGATCGAAACGGCTGCCGTTCCGACGACGATCCGACGCGTCATTGCGTTCATGTGAGGTTGCCTCCCTGACAGGGCCGCAACACCGCGGCCGAGGTGGTCGTGAGTCAACTCCGGCTGACGCCCTGTCGTCAAGAAGTAAACACTTAACGAGATGGCAACGGCGCGTTTCGTTAGCTGTGTGAACGCTCAGTTATGCCGAAAAGACCGGTGTGTCAACCGTCTGATTACCGTCAAGAAGGGTCGAATCTCCCATCTCACTCAAGACCAGGGCAAGTGCCCCCAGAACCTCCGCGCGGGCTCCGAGCGCCCCGGGCACCACGGACAGCCGCTGCGCGGCGCTGGGAATCGCATAACGGGACACCGATTCCCTTATCGGACCGAGCACCAGCTCCCCCGCCTCCGCCAGGTCGCCGCCCAGGACGATGCGGCTGGGGTTGAGCAGGTTGCACAGGCTGGCCACGCCCATCCCGATGTGCCGCCCGACGTCACCGGTCACCCGGCGGCAGCCCGGGTCGCCCTCGCGCGCCAGCTGCACCATCCGCGGCACGGTCAGTCCCTCGCCGTGGCTGCCGCGCAGCAGTTCCAGCACGTAGCGGGCCGCGGTGAACGTCTCCAGGCAGCCGCGGTTGCCACAGCGGCAGACCGGGCCCGACTCGTCGAGCGTGATGTGGCCGATCTCACCGGCCGTGCCGCCCGGACCGCGGTAGATCCGGCCGTCGATCACCAGGCCGGCGCCGACACCGCTGGCCACCTTGATGTAGGCCAGGTCCTTGACCCCGCGCCCGCCGCCCCAGACCAGCTCGCCCAGCGCGCCGAGGTTGGCGTCGTTGTCCACCTGGACCGGGACGCCGAGCCGGTCGGACATCTCCTGGCGCGGGTTGATGCCGCTCCAGCCCGGCAGGATCGCGGTCGAGCCGAGCGCCCCGGACTCCACGTCGATCGGCCCCGGCACGCCGAGGCCGACGCCGAGCACCTTCTGGGGGCTGATGCCGGTGGACTCCACGAGCCTGGCCACCAGCTGTTCCGCCCGGTCGAAGCCCTGCGAGGCCGAGGCGTCCACGTCGATCGGCTCGGACTGCTCGGCCAGCACCTGGTGGGCCAGGTTGCCGACCGCGACCCGCAGGTGGGAGTGGCCGAAGTCGACGCCCACCACGATGCCGGCGTCACCGGACAGCGCCACGCTGCGCGCCCGCCGACCTCCCGAGGAGGTCGGCGTGACCTGCACCGTTCCGTTGTCCCGCAGCTCGCGCACGATATTGGACACCGTGGCGGCCGACAGACCCGTACTGCGGGCGATCTCCGCCTGGGTGAGCGATCCGGCCAGTCGTACGGCCCGCACCACGCGTTCCAGATTCGCCCGGTGCAGCGACGACTGCGATCCCGGAGTCTCCACGACATCCACTCCTGCCCGGCAGGCGGCCCGTGTCCGCTTGCCCGCACGGGACGGGGCCGGCTCTGATGGCAAATGCAGCACACCAGTGAGACCCCGTCGTCTACAACATGTGAACTCTAAGTTGAGTGTTTGGGGTGATGTCCCGTCAAGGGGGAGAACCACACCGTTATCCGAATCGGCTCCGGTCACGCCGAGCAGCGGCTCCGCGGAGAGCGGAGCCGCTGGACGCGGACGGACCGTGCGCGCCGGTGCCGGCGTGGCCCGGCCGGGATCTGCGGGGTCTACTTGAGCGCCCCCGCGGTGAGTCCGGCCTGCACCTGGCGCTGGAAGACGATGTAGACGGCCAGCACCGGGAGCATGGCGATCGACAGCCCGGCGAAGAGCCCGCCCCAGTCGCCCTGGTAGCCCTGCTGGACGGCGAGGTCGGCCAGGCCCTGGGTGAGCACCCATTTGTTGGTGTCGCCCTGGTTCAGCACCAGCGGCAGCAGGTACTGGTTCCACTGCCCGAGCACGTTGAAGATCCCGATGCTGATGATGCCCGGCTTGGCCATCGGCACCATGATCTGGAAGAACGTCCTGGTGTGGGACGCGCCGTCCACCAGCGCCGCTTCCGCCACCGAGGTCGGCAGGGTCCGGAAGAACGACGTCATGAAGAAGACGGTGAAGGGCAGCGAGTAGGCGATGTAGACCAGGATCAGCCCCGGCAGGGTGTTGATGATGCCGAGGTTGGTGGTGACGAAGAACAGCGGCACCAGCACCATGACCACCGGGAAGGCCATGCCCGCCACGAAGATGAAGTAGATCAGCCGGTTGCCGGGGAACTCGAACCTGGCCAGCACGTAGGCCGCCATCGAGCCGAACAGCATGGTGCCGACGGTCGAGAAGCCGACCACGATGATGGTGTTGATGAAGTACTGGCCCATGTTCGCCTTCGTCCAGGCGTGGGACCAGTTCTCGAAGTGGAGGTGGGTGGGCAGCGACAGCGGGTGGCTGAGGATGTCCCCGGAACTCTTGAAGGAACTCCACAGCGCCCACAGCAGCGGCAGGCCCACCATCAGCGCCCACACGGCCAGGAAGACATGGCTGAACGCGTTCAGCACGCCTCCCTCGCTGCGCCGCCACTTCCAGCGGGCCGCGTCCGAGGCGGGTGTGCCGGACTTGCGGGGCGAGGAGCCGGGGGCCCCGTCGAACGTCTCGGTAGTCATCGCGGCACCCCTAGAACTCGATACGCTCGCGGCGCGACAGCCGCAGCGTCAGTACGGCGAACACCAGCGTCACTATCAGCATGGCGACACCCATGGCCGCCGCCAGGCCGTACTGGCTGTTGTCCCGGAAGGCCGTCTTGAACAGCAGCAGCGGCACCACGTCGGTCTTCTCGTTGGGACCGCCGTTGTTGACCGACATCAGCTGCACATAGGCGAAGGCGTCCATGGCGATGATGCCCATGTAGACCCAGCCGGTGGCCACGGTGTCGGACAGCAGCGGCAGCGTGACCCGGAAGAAGGTGGTCGTCCGCTTGGCGCCGTCCAGCAGCGCGGCCTCGTAGATCTCGGTCGGGATGGACGACATGCCGGCCGAGAACAGCACCACGTAGAAGCCGACGTTCGCCCACACCATCACCGCCATGATGCAGGCCAGCGCCAGGTTCGGGTCGCCCAGCCAGGACTGGGTCTGCGAGCCGAGCCCGATGCTGTTGAGGACGACGTTGAGCACGCCCTCCTCGGGGTCGGGGTTGTAGATCTGCTGCCACAGGATGGCGATCACCGCGACCGACAGCACCTGGGGGAAGAAGAAGACGATCTTGTAGACGCCCGACCCCCTGACGCCGGCGACCGACGCGCTGCCTTTGCGCCGGCCGCCGACGTTGAGCATGAAAGCGAAGAACAGACCGAGTGCCAGCGTCACGACCGGCACGATCAGCAGCAGCAGAACGTTGTGCCACAGCGACTGCCAGAAGAGATGGTTGTGAATGATCTTCCGGTAGTTGTCGAACCCGATGTAGTGCTTGTCGGGGGTGAGTCCGGTCCAGTCCGTCATCGAGATCTGGAAGTCCTGCACGAAGGGCGAGATCACTAGGACCCCGTACAGCGCCAGGGGAATCGCCAGAAAGCCGATGATGAACCGGTACTTGCCGTGTCGCATGTCGCCGGTCGCTCTCGTCTCAGCCGTTAGGGGGAATGCGGATCAGACGTGCTTGAACTTCGGCACGGACGAGTCCTTCTTGGTGGCGTCGGAGGCCTTCTGGGCGCCCTCGATCCACTTGTCCGCGTTGATCTGCCCGGTGAGCAGCTGGGCGGTCAGGTTGCCGATCGTCTCCTGGTTGAGCTTGACGTACCAGTCCTGGATACGCGCGTTGAGCACGTTCGCGCCGGCCGTCTTGAGCGCCGCGCTCGCCGAGGCCAGGCCCGGGGTGAGGGTCAGGCCCTCGGCGGAGCCGGACACGCAGGTGAGCGACTTGATGGTGTTGGTGAAGTTGTCGGTCTGCTTCTTGGCGAGCATGATCCGAAGCAGTTCCATACCGCCACTCGGGTTCTTGCCGTTGGCGGCCACGATGAAGGGCTCGCCCGCCGCCGCGTAGAGGGTGCCGAACGGCAGCTTGTCGCTGTCGCCGCCACCGACCAGCGGGCCGACCGCCAGGTCGAAGTCCTTGGGCATGGTCGGGGCGGCCTCGTTCTCCACCCACGAACCGTCCGCCACCAGGGCGGCCTTGCCCTTGGTCCAGTCGGTCTGCATCTGGATGTGCGTCTTGCCCTCGGAGCCGGCCAGGAAGTACTTCTTGGCCGCCAGTTCCTCGTAGTAGCCCACGACCTGCTTGACCGCGTCGACCTTGAAGGCGCCGTCCTCCAGGTCGTCGATGGCGTTGAGCACATCCTTGCCGCCCACCTTGCCGATCTGGGCGAAAAGGTCGAAGTGCACGTAGTACGGGTACTTGCCGGGGTAGGTGAACAGCGCGACACCGGCGGCCTTGGTCTTGGCGCCGAGCGCGATCATCTCGTCGAAGGTCTTGGGGTACGTCCAGCCCTTGGCCTGGAAGAGCTTGTTGGAGTACCAGCTGCCGTAGACGGTGAAGGCGTAGTTCAGCGCGTACATCGCCTGCGAGCCGTACTGGCCCTGCTCGACGGTGCCGGCGATCAGGACGTCGCGGACCTTCTTGGACGGGTCGTCGATGGTGGCGGCGTCCAGCAGCGGCGTCAGGTCCAGGAGCTTGCCCTCCTTGGCCAGGGCCGCGGTGTCGAGGTTGTCGGCACCGGAGTTGTCCATGAAGTCCGGCGGCGTGTTGTTGGCGAAGCGCGGCTGCAGCTTCGGGCCGATCGCCTGTGTGCCGGTGTGCTTGACGGTCACGCCGTAGGTCTTGTTGTACTCGGCCTCGGCGGCCTTGATGTAGTCGTCGCCGAATCCGCCCTTGAAGACGAATGCCTCCAGCGGCGCGCCGTTCTTGACAGCGAGCGGGTTCGCAGCCGACTTGGTGCCGGTCGCGACCGGCTTGTTCTTGTCGCCGCCACTGGACGTGGCACATGCCGACAGCAGCGAGGCCGACGGAATCGCCACCACGCCGATCGCCATTGCCCGCTTGATTGCATCGCGCCGGTTGAACTCGGATCCCATGCTCAAGTCCTCGCCTTCTCCAGGACTCATGCGGTGCAGCGGAATCCGCCGACGCCCGCGAACAGTTGAAGCTTGAGTGATGCCGTGCATCCAGTGAGACAGGGAACGTTCATCGACGACCGGCAGCGAACCGCCGCCGATTGACCCGCCTGACCCCGCGCTCCAGCAGGTTCCCTGGACGCCGACAGGTATAGTCCACTTCTCTCCAGCAGGGCAAGATCAAGAGCCCGTTTGGACGGCAAGCTTTCCCGAGTTGAGACCTGTCCGAAATGCGGGACGACAAAACCGCAGGTCAGAGCGATCCCTGTGAGCCGATGGCGGACGATCGACGGATTGGCCTGCGCAAAACACGCGGACCGCGCCACCCCTGCCGGGTGACGCGGTCCGTGCTACTCGTGAGTTACTGTCGGCCGGACTACTGCCGGATGAGGGAGCGGAGCACGTACTGCATGATGCCGCCGTTGCGGTAATAGTCCGCTTCGCCGGGAGTGTCGATCCGGACCACGGCGTCGAACTCCACGCCGGTGTCGGTGCTGACCTTCACCGTGCCCGGAGTGCTGCCGTCGTTGAGCACGGTCACCCCGGTGAAGGAGTACGTCTCCTCGCCGGTGAGGCCCAGCGTGGCCGCCGTGGCGCCCTCGGGGTACTGCAGCGGCAGCACGCCCATGCCGATCAGGTTGGAGCGGTGGATGCGCTCGTAGGACTCCGCGATGACCGCCTTGACGCCGAGCAGCGCGGTGCCCTTGGCCGCCCAGTCGCGCGACGAGCCGGAGCCGTACTCCTTGCCCGCCAGGACGACCAGCGGGGTGCCCTGCTCGATGTAGTGGCGCGAGGCGTCGTAGATGAAGGCGACGGGTGCCTCGGGCAGGGTGAAGTCGCGCGTGAAGCCGCCCTCGGTGCCGGGGGCGATCTGGTTGCGCAGCCGGATGTTGGCGAAGGTGCCGCGGATCATGACCTCGTGGTTGCCGCGGCGCGAGCCGTAGCTGTTGAAGTCGGGGCGCTGCACGCCGTGCTCGGTCAGGTACTGCCCGGCCGGGGTGTCGGCCTTGATCGCGCCGGCCGGCGAGATGTGGTCGGTGGTGACCGAGTCGCCGAGCTTGGCCAGCACCCGGGCGCCGCTGATGTCGGAGACCGGCTCGGGGTCCATGCCCATGCCCTCGAAGTACGGGGGCTTGCGGACGTAGGTGGACTGCGGGTCCCACTCGAAGGTGTTGCCGGTCGGGATCGGCAGCGCCTGCCACTGGGCGTCGCCCGCGAAGACGTCGCTGTAGGAGCTGCGGAACATGTCCTCGCCGATCGCGGACGCGACCACGTCGTTGACCTCGGCCTCGGTCGGCCAGATGTCGTCGAGGTGGACCGGCTTGCCGTCCTGGTCGATGCCGAGCGCGTCCCGGGTGATGTCCACCTTCATCGAGCCCGCGATGGCGTAGGCGACGACCAGCGGCGGCGAGGCCAGGTAGTTCATCTTGACGTCCGGGTTGATCCGGCCCTCGAAGTTGCGGTTGCCCGACAGCACCGCGGCGACCGCGAGATCGGCCTCGTTGACCGCCTTGGAGACCTCCTCGGGCAGCGGTCCCGAGTTGCCGATGCAGGTGGTGCAGCCGTAGCCGACCAGGTTGAAGCCGAGCTTGTCCAGGTACGGGGTCAGGCCGGCCTTGTCGAAGTAGTCGGTGACGACCTTCGAGCCGGGGGCCAGGGTGGTCTTGACCCAGGGCTTGCGGGTCAGGCCCTTCTCGACCGCCTTTTTGGCCACCAGCGCGGCGGCCACCATGACGTACGGGTTCGAGGTGTTCGTGCAAGAGGTGATGGCGGCGACCGTGACGGCGCCGTGGTCGATCTCGTACGTGCTGCCGTCCTCGGCGGTGACCAGGGTCGGCTTGGTGGGCACGCCGTTGTGGGTGGCCGGGGAGTCGGAGGCCGGGAAGGACTCCTTGCCCGACTCCTCGTCGTCGGTGACGTAGTTGCGCACGTCGGTGGCGAACTGCTCGGCGGCCCTGGCCAGCACGATCCGGTCCTGCGGGCGCTTGGGTCCGGCGATGGACGGCACGACCGTGGACAGGTCGAGCTCCAGCTTCTCGGAGTAGTCCGGCTCGGCGGCCGGGTCCAGCCACAGACCCTGCTCCTTGGCGTACGCCTCGACGAGCGCGACCTGCTGCCCGGAGCGGCCGGTCAGCTTCAGGTAGTTGATGGTCTCGGCGTCGATCGGGAAGATCGCCGCGGTGGAGCCGAACTCCGGCGACATGTTGCCGATGGTGGCCCGGTTGGCGAGCGAGGTGGCGCTGACGCCCTCACCGTAGAATTCCACGAACTTGCCGACCACACCGTGCTTGCGGAGCATCTCGGTGATGGTGAGCACCAGGTCGGTGGCGGTGGTGCCGGTGGGCAGCTCACCGGTCAGCTTGAAGCCGACCACCCGCGGGATGAGCATCGACACCGGCTGGCCGAGCATCGCGGCCTCCGCCTCGATGCCGCCGACGCCCCAGCCGAGCACACCGAGGCCGTTGACCATGGTGGTGTGGGAGTCGGTGCCGACCAGGGTGTCGGGGTAGGCCTGGCCGTTCCTGACCATGACGGTACGGGCCAGGTGCTCGATGTTCACCTGGTGAACGATTCCGGTGCCGGGCGGGACGACCTTGAACTCGTCGAAGGCGGTCTGGCCCCAGCGCAGGAACTGGTAGCGCTCCTTGTTGCGGCCGTACTCCAGCTCGACGTTCTGCGCGAAGGAGTCGGGGGTGCCGAAGCGGTCGGCGATGACCGAGTGGTCGATGACCAGCTCGGCGGGCGCCAGCGGATTGATACGGGCCGGGTCGCCGCCCAGCTCCTTCACCGCCTCGCGCATGGTGGCCAGGTCCACCACGCACGGCACACCGGTGAAGTCCTGCATGATCACCCGGGCCGGCGTGAACTGGATCTCCTGGCTCGGCTGCGCCTGGGAGTCCCAGCCGCCGACCGCACGGATGTGCCCGGCGGTGATGTTCGCGCCGTCCTCCGTGCGGAGCAGGTTCTCCAGCAGCACCTTCAGGCTGTACGGCAGCCGGGCGGAGCCCTCCACCTTGTCCAGCCGGAAGATCTCGTACGACTCGTCGCCCACCTGCAGTGTGCTGCGGGCGTCGAAGCTGTTCGCCGACACGGCAGTCTCCTTCATGCGTCGTCCTGCGTCCTTGCGCGCGTGTCCCCACGGCCCGCTGCCAGCGCGGTCGCGGTACGCCTCGGCAGATATCTCGATGTCGAGATAACTCTAGTACATGACAGCCGGAGGTTCATGTGCGGCGGCCGGTGTTCCCGACCGCCGCCCTCCCCCGCAGCGTCCGGGGCGGCGGGGCCCGCTCGATCCGGCTGTGGCCAGTGTGGCGGGAGTTGCGTCCTGGTGAGCGGTGGGTACGGTGGGTTTCGCCGCCGGACGTGTACCCGGGGGCGTTCGGGGCAGTCGCGACACGCACCACGAACGGCGGTACCCACGTTGCCGCATCTCATATATGAGATAGGGTCACCCGTATGACCGACGACTACCTCGCACGTATCGGCAGGCTCATCAGGGACGCCCGACAGCACCGGGGCTGGACACAGACCCATCTCGCGGAAGCGCTCGGCACCAGCCAGAGCGCGGTGAACCGGATCGAGCGGGGCAACCAGAACATCAGCCTTGAGATGATCGCCAGGATCGGCGAGGCCCTGGACAGCGAGATCGTCTCGCTCGGCTACTCAGGCCCCATGCATCTGCGGGTCGTCGGCGGCCGTCGGCTGTCCGGCGCCATAGACGTCAAGACCAGCAAGAACGCCTGCGTGGCCCTGCTGTGCGCGACCCTGCTCAACGCCGGCCGCACCACCCTGCGCCGGGTCGCCAGGATCGAGGAGGTCTACCGCATCCTCGAAGTGCTCAACAGTATCGGTGTCCGCACCCGGTGGATCAACGACGGCAACGACCTGGAGATCGTGCCGCCCGCCACGCTCGACCTGGCAGCGATGGACACCGAGGCGGCCCGCCGCACCCGCAGCGTGATCATGTTCCTCGGCCCGCTGCTGCACCGTACCGACCGCTTCAGGATCCCGTACGCCGGCGGCTGCGACCTCGGCACCCGTACGGTCCAGCCGCACATGAATGCGCTGCGGCACTTCGGCCTGGACGTCACCGCCACCGACGGCTCCTACCACGCCGAGGTGACCGGCGGCATCGCCCCGCACCGCCCGATCGTGCTGACCGAGCGCGGCGACACGGTGACCGAGAACGCGCTGCTGGCCGCCGCCCGCTACGAGGGCGTCACCGTCATCCGCAACGCCAGCTCCAACTACATGGTCCAGGACCTGTGCTTCTACCTGGAGGAGCTGGGCGTCAAGGTCGAGGGCATCGGCACCACGACGCTGACCGTGCACGGCGTGGCGCACATCGACCGCGACGTCGACTACGCGCCCTCCGAGGACCCGGTCGAGGCGATGAGCCTGCTGGCGGCGGCCGTGGTCACCGAGTCCGAACTGACCATCCGCCGGGCGCCGGTCGAGTTCCTGGAGATCGAACTGGCGGTGCTGGAGGAGATGGGTCTCGACTTCGAGCTGTCCCCGGAATACCGCGCGGACAACGGCCGTACCCGGCTGGTGGACCTCACCGTCCGCCCGTCCAAGCTGCGGTCGCCGATCGACAAGATCCACCCGATGCCCTTCCCCGGCCTGAACATCGACAATGTGCCCTTCTTCGCGGCCATCGCCGCCACCGCGCAGGGCTCCACGCTCATCCACGACTGGGTCTACGACAACCGGGCGATCTACCTCACCGAGCTGACCCGGCTCGGCGCGGCCGTCAAGCTCCTCGACCCGCACCGCATCATGGTCGAGGGCCCGACCCGCTGGCGAGCCGCGGAGATGATGTGCCCGCCCGCGCTGCGCCCCGCGGTGGTCGTCCTGCTGGCCATGATGGCGGCCGAGGGCACGTCGGTGCTGCGCAACGTCTATGTGATCAACCGCGGTTACGAGGACCTGGCGGAGCGGCTGAACACGATCGGGGCGCAGATCGAGATCTTCCGCGACATCTGACGTACGGCCGCCGCCGCACCCCATCTGACCTGCTGGGCAGCGAGTCAGGGCAGGGTGCGGCGGCATCCCTGGGACTTCCCTGGGACTTTCGGCCACATCAACAGGCACGACCGTGAAACAGCCGAAAGACCAAAGACACAGGCGGCCGGACTCAGCCGGGCCGGACGCCGAAGGCTTCCAGGATCCGCTCGGCGGCGAGCGCGGCCGTCAGTTCGCCGTCGCGGACCTGCTGCTCAAGCACCGGGGCCAGCGAGCGGACCGCCGGATCGGCGCGCAGCCGGACCAGGAGTTCCTCACGGACCATGGCCCACGTCCACTCGACCTGCTGGTCGCGGTGGCGGGCGGCCAGCCGGCCGGTCGTCCGCAACCGTTCACGGTGCTCCTCCAGCCGCTCCCAGACGGCGTCCAGGCCGGTCGACTCGCGCGCGCTGCAGGTGAGCACCGGCGGCGTCCAGAAGGCGTCCCTGCCGTGCATCAGCCGCAGCGCACCGGACAACTCGCGGGCGGCGGAGCGGGCTTCGCGCTCGTGCGGCCCGTCGGCCTTGTTGACGGCGATGACGTCGGCCAGTTCCAGGACGCCCTTCTTGATGCCCTGCAACTGGTCCCCGGTGCGGGCGAGCGCCAGGAGCAGGAAGGAGTCGACCATGTTCGACACCGTCGTCTCGGACTGGCCGACGCCGACCGTTTCCACCAGGACGACGTCGTAGCCCGCGGCCTCCATCACCACGATCGACTCGCGGGTGGCCTTCGCGACGCCGCCGAGGGTGCCGGCGCTCGGGGAGGGCCGGATGAAGGCCCGCGGATCGACGGCCAGCCGCTCCATCCTGGTCTTGTCGCCGAGGATCGAGCCCCGGGTCCGGGTGGACGACGGATCGACGGCGAGTACGGCGACCCGGTGGCCGAGCCCGGTCAGCATCGTTCCGAAGGCGTCGATGAACGTCGATTTGCCGACGCCGGGCACCCCGCTGATACCGATCCTGCGGGCCTTGCCGCTGCGCGGCAGCAGTTCGGTCAGCAACTGCTGGGCGAGCGCCCGGTGCTGGGGCCGGGCGGACTCCACCAGGGTGATCGCCCGGGCGATCACGGCCCGCCTGCCGTCGAGGACACCCCTGACGTACTCGTCGAGATCAATGGCCACCGGCTTGCGACCTCACAGCTCTCCGTGTCCGAGTTCGGCGGCCAGCCGTGCGACCAGCTCGCGGGCGGCGTCCGGGATCACGGTGCCGGGCGGGAAGACGGCCGCCGCGCCCATGTCGAGCAGCGTCGGTACGTCCTGGGGCGGGATCACCCCGCCGACCACGATCATGATGTCCTCCCGGCCCTCCTCGGCGAGCTGCTCGCGCAGTGCCGGGACGAGGGTCAGGTGTCCGGCGGCCAGGGACGAGACCCCGACGATGTGCACGTCCGCCTCGACGGCCTGGCGGGCGACCTCGGCCGGTGTCTGGAAGAGGGGGCCGACGTCGACGTCGAAGCCGAGGTCGGCGAAGGCGGTGGCGATCACCTTCTGGCCGCGGTCGTGGCCGTCCTGGCCCATCTTGGCGACCAGGATCCGCGGGCGGCGGCCCTCGGCCTCGGCGAAGGCGTCCACCGTGGCGCGGGTGCGTTCGACGGAAGGGGACTGCCCTGCCTCGGTGCGGTACACACCGGAGATCGTACGGACCTGTCCCGCGTGCCGCCCGTACACCTTCTCCAGGGCGTCGGAGATCTCACCCACGGTCGCCTTCGCCCGGGCCGCGCGCACCGCGAGGTCGAGGAGGTTGTCCCGCCCGCCGCCGGCGGCCCGGGTCAGGGCGTCCAGCGCGTCCTGGCAGGCGGTCTCGTCGCGTTCCGCGCGCAGCCGGCGCAGTTTGGCGATCTGCTGGGCGCGGACGGAGGAGTTGTCGACCGATCGGACGTCGATCCGCTCGTCGGTCTCCACCCGGTACTTGTTCACCCCGATCACCGGTTGCCGCCCGGAGTCGATCCGCGCCTGGGTACGGGCCGCGGCCTCCTCGATGCGCAGCTTGGGGATGCCCGCGCCGATCGCCCGGGCCATCCCGCCGGCCGCCTCGACCTCCTCGATGTGCTGCCACGCCCGCCGCGCCAGGTCGTACGTCAGCCGCTCCACATAGGCGCTGCCGCCCCACGGGTCGATCACCCGGCCCGTGCCCGACTCCTGCTGGATCAGCAGCTGGGTGTTGCGGGCGATCCGCGCGGAGAAGTCCGTGGGCAGCGCGAGCGCCTCGTCCAGGGCGTTGGTGTGCAGCGACTGGGTGTGGCCCTGGGTGGCCGCCATCGCCTCCACACACGTCCGGGTCACGTTGTTGAACACGTCCTGCGCCGTCAGCGACCAGCCCGAGGTCTGCGAATGGGTCCGCAGGGAGAGCGACTTGGGGTTCTTCGGGTCGAACTGCCGCACGAGCTTGGCCCACAGCAGGCGGGCCGCGCGCAGTTTGGCGATCTCCATGAAGAAGTTCATCCCGATCGCCCAGAAGAACGACAGCCGCGGCGCGAACGCGTCCACGTCCAGCCCCACGTCCCGCCCGGCCCTGATGTACTCCACCCCGTCCGCGAGCGTGTACGCCAGTTCCAGATCGGCCGTCGCACCCGCCTCCTGGATGTGATAGCCCGAAATGGAGATGGAGTTGTAGCGCGGCATCCGCCGCGAGGTGAAGGCGAAGATGTCGGAGATGATCCGCATCGACGGCTTCGGCGGATAAATGTAGGTGTTGCGGACCATGAACTCCTTGAGGATGTCGTTCTGAATGGTCCCCGCCAGCTTCTCCGGCGGCACACCCTGCTCCTCCGCGGCCACGATGTACAGCGCGAGGACCGGCAGCACGGCGCCGTTCATCGTCATCGACACCGTCATCCGGTCCAGCGGAATCCCGTCGAACAACTGCCGCATGTCATAGATCGAATCGATCGCCACCCCCGCCATACCGACATCACCGGTCACCCGCGGATGATCACTGTCATACCCCCGGTGGGTCGGCAGGTCGAACGCGACCGACAGACCCTTCTGACCGGCCGCCAGATTCCGCCGGTAGAACGCGTTCGACTCCTCAGCGGTCGAGAAGCCCGCGTACTGCCGGACCGTCCACGGCTGGTTCACATACATCGTGGGATACGGACCACGCAGGAACGGCGCGACACCCGGGAAGGTGCCCAGGAAGTCCAGACCCTCCAGATCCTGCCCGGTGTACAACGGCTTGACCGCGATGCCCTCCGGGGTCTCCCACCGCAGGTCGTCGTCGCCGTGGGCCTGCTTGACGGCGCGGCCCCACTCGTCCGGACCGGCACCGGGCGTCCCGGTGCCGAGCTCGACCTCGGAGAAGTCGGGGATGGTCATCAGGACACTCCCATACGGTCGAGGGCGGCGGTGAGTACGGACACCGCGTCGCAGCCGGTGTAGACGTAGGTGTCGACACCGGCGTGGGCAGCCGGACGTCCGGCGAGGAACACGTGCTCCGCGCCTGCCGCGCGCAGCCGGGCCGCGACGTCCTCGGCCTGCTCCCCGTACAGGGCGTCGCTGGAACACAGGCACGCGTCTCGTGCGCCGCTGTCCTCGAAGGCTCCCCCGGTGACGGTCTCGATCCCGCCCGCCTGGAAGAGGTTGGCCGCGAAGGCGGCCCGGGCGGACGACGCGCCGGCCGGACCGAACTCGGCCAGATGGATCCGCGGCCTGGCCCCGGTCGCGGCGAGATGGGCGTCGGAGCGGGCCCGCAGTGCCTCGAACGCCTCATCGCGGCGGACCCGCGGCAGGCCCCCCGGGGGCCGCGCGGGCGCCGGGGGGCGGACCACCGGCGCCTCGGCCAGATTCGGGAACTCGCTGACCCCGGTGACCGGTTCAGTGCGCTTGGCCAGCCTGGTGCTGCGTGCCGACCAGGTCGCGGCCAGCCGGTCGCGCACCAGCCCGGAGCGCAGGGACGCCGCCTGGCCGCCGGCCCGTTCGATGTCCTGGAAGAACTCCCATGCCGCGTGCGCGAGTTCCTCGGTCAGCCGCTCCACGTACCAGGAGCCGCCGGCCGGGTCGATCACCCGGGACAGGTGCGCCTCCTCCACCAGGACGGTCGAGGTGTTGCGCGCTATGCGCCGTGCGAAGGCGTCCGGCAGGCCCAGCGCGTGGTCGAAGGGCAGGACCGTCACCGCGTCGGCACCTCCCACTCCCGCGGCCAGCGTCGCGACCGTCGTGCGCAGCATGTTCACCCACGGGTCGCGGCGCGTCATCATCACCGGCGAGGTCACCGCGTGCTGGAGCTGCCCGCCCGCACGCGGCACCCCGCACACCTCGGCGACCCGGGCCCACAGCCGGCGCGCCGCGCGCAGCTTGGCGACGGTCAGAAACTGGTCGGCGGTCGCCGCGTACCGGAACTCCCGGACCTGCTCATATGCCTGCCCGACGCTGAGCCCGGCGTCCGTCAGCGCCCGCAGGTACGCGACACCCGTGGCCAGGGAGCAGCCCAGTTCCTGCGCGGCCGAGCCGCCGGCCTCGTGGTACGGCAGCGCGTCCACGGTGAAGGCCCGCAGGCCCGGGTGGCGTGTGCCGCACAGCCGGGCCAGTTCGGCCAGGGGCCCGATGTCGTACGGCCGTCCGGTGGCGGCCTCGTGGCCGAGGGGGTCCGCGCCCAGGTTGCCGCGTACGGCGTCGGCGGTGACGCCGCGCTCCTCGTGGATCCGCAACAGGCGCCGCGCCGCCGGCACGGTCTCCTCGCCCGCGTCCAGGACCACGGGCGCCAGGTCGAGGTGGACACCGTCGAGCGTACCCGCCAGTGCGTCGACCGGGATGCCGGCGGTCTCGCCCACCACCAGCCACAGCGAGGTGGCGCCGGTCTCCAGGTCGGCCAGCACCGCCTCGGCGCCGGCGGCCGTGTGCCGCTGGCGGACGTCCCAGCCGCCGACCGTGTTGCCCTCGGGCCGGCTGCCGCGCACGAAGGGGGCGAAGCCGGGAAGGCCGGGCGCGGCGGCGGTGTCGCGCGAGGTGTACAGGGGGCGGACGCGGAGCCCGTCGTCGACGACGGTGGACAGGGCCTCCTCCGCCTCCTGACCGGTGATCTCCTTACCGGACTTGCGCAGAACGCCGGCCGCCAGTTCCCGCCACTGGTCATGCGTCGCGGAAGGGAACTCGGCCGCAAGAGGCAACTCGTCGTCAGACAACACCGTCATGCCTGGATGTTAGAGCAGCCGGTCCGCCGACTGCACGAATTGCCGGGTGCGGACCGGGTGTGAGGTTGTTCTCACCGCTGCGCCTGTTCCGCCGCCGCCAGGGGGAAACAGCCCTCTTCACCATGGGAATATGGAAACGGGAAAGTCCCCGTACTTCAACGGTGAATTTCCCATTCGGCGCTGCTCGCAGACGGGCCGTGAACAATGGGCGCACGGCCGGGGAAAGGGCCGCCATGACCTGCCGGACCTGAGCGGCGCCCGGTCCGGTCGGTGATCCGTCGTGCTGCGGCGTCGTCCGGGCCCGGACGGCTATGCGCGGCGGCGGCCCTTCGCCCGGCGCGGGTAGGGGAACAGCCGGGGCCGGCGTTTGGCCGCGACGTCCTCCACCCAGCCGAAGAGCAGCAGCGCCAGCGCGATCAGCGGGACGGCGAGCAGCAGCGGGAGCCACTGGCTCGACAGCAGCCAGCGCAGGTGGGTGTAGCAGAACTCGTTGTTCCACAGCGGGTCGATCAGCGGCTCGGTCAGCACCAGGGCCACGCAGTGCCACAGATAGACGGTCACCGCACGGGAGTTGAGCAGGCTGACCACGCCGTTGAATCTCTCCAGCGGCCGGGGCCACTGCTCCCACGAGGGGCTCAGATGGAGCAGCAGCAGGACGCACCCGAAGGACCAGACGGCCTGCGCCAGCGGCACCCCCTCCAGGTCGGGGCCGATCCGGGGGTCGTCGACCGGTGCCTGCTGGAGCCACCAGAAGCCGGCCGCCAGCACCAGCGGCGCGATCGACGGCACGACGTACTGCGGTATCCGGCGCAGCAGGCCCTCCTGGTGCGCGATGCCGAGCAGCCAGCAGGAGCCGAAGGTGGTGAAGTCGGTGGCGGTCTCCATGATCCGGCCCGACTGGTCGAGCAGCCCGGAGTTGAGGACCGCCGACAGCACCAGCGGGACCGCGAGCGTGACCCAGGGCAGCCGGCGTACGGCCTTGAGCATGAGCGGCGAGAGCAGCACGTACCAGAGGTAGGCGCGCAGGTACCACAGCGGGACGACGACCTGCTCGGCCCAGCTGGTCGGCAGGTGGCCGCCGAAGCCGTGCACGGTCTCGGCGAAGGGCGGGGTGCTCAGCGGCAGCACCCAGAAGGCGAGCTTGCCCCACCACCAGTGCGGGTGGCCCTCGGAGCGCGGGCCCCAGCCGTCGAGGATCATCGCGGTCAGCACGACCGCGCCGAACATCCACATCGGCGGCAGCAGCCGGCGCATCCGCCCGCGGATGACGCTCCACGCGGGGCGGCTCAGCGACCGGGCCATGAGCGAGCCGGCCAGCGCGAACATCACGCCCATCGAGGGGAAGAGCAGCGGCAGCCAGGTCCAGCCGAAGTTGTGGTAGATCACCACCCGGACCAGCGCCAGGGCGCGCAGCAGGTCGAGGTAGCGGTCGCGTACGCCTCGGGGGCGGGCGGGCGCCGCCGCGGGCTCGGGACCGGCCGGGACCTCGTCGTCCGGGGCGCTCTCGGCGAACACCGGGGGGACGGTGATGGTCCGCAGCCGGATGGTCGCGGTGGTGTCGTTCACGACGGCGGCGGCCGCCCTGTACGCGTCCGGTTCTGTCGTCGTCATGACTGCGTCGCCCCCGAGGTGACGTCCAGGCCGACCTCGCCGGTGCGCCGCAGCTTCTGCCAGCGCAACCGGCCTCCGGTCAGGGCGGTGATCCAGGACTGGAGCAGCACCATGTACATCAGCACCCGGTAGACGACCTGCTGCACCGGCAGCGTGATGAGATACCAGGGCTTCTCGCGGTCCAGGCGGAAGGACCACCAGGCGCAGAAGCCCTGCAGCGCCAGCACCGCGAACCAGGCGCCGAGGCTCTTGTACGGGTCGACGAAGAAGACGCCGTAGACCATGGCGATGTCGATGGCCGGCGCGAGCAGCGGCGTGAACACCATGAACAGCGCCACGAACGGCAGCCCGATCCGCCCGAAGCGCCCGGCGGGGCCGCGCTCCAGCACCGCGTGGCGGTGCTTCCACATCGCCTGCATGGTGCCGTAGCTCCACCGGTAGCGCTGGGACCACAGCTGGCTCATGCTGCCGGGCGCCTCGGTCCACGCGCGGGCGTTCTCGGCGTACACGATCTTCCAGCCGCCCCGGTGCAGGGCCATGGTCACGTCGGTGTCCTCGGCGAGGGTGTCGTCGCTCATGCCGCCGACCTGGCGCAGCGCTTCCCTGCGGAAGGCGCCGACCGCGCCGGGTATCGTCGGCATGCAGTCCAGGACGTCGTACATGCGCCGGTCGAGGTTGAAGCCCATCACGTACTCGATGTGCTGCCAGGCGCCGATCAGGGTGTCGCGGTTGCCGACCTTGGCGTTGCCGGCCACGGCCCCGATCCGGGCGTCGGCGAACGGCTGCACCAGCTCGCGGACCGTGGCGGGCTCGAAGACGGTGTCGCCGTCCATCATGACGATCAGGTCGTACGAGGCCGCCGCCACGCCGGTGTTGAGCGCGGCCGGCTTGCCGCTGTTCGGCTGGCGGATCAGCCGGACCATCGGCAGGTTCATCGACTGCACCAGTGCGACGGTGTCGTCGGTGGAGCCGTCGTCCACCACGATCACCTCGATCGGGTGATCGCTGGTGGCCAGCGAGAGCAGCGTGTTGGCGATGCACTCCTGCTCGTTGTACGCCGGGACGATCACGCTGACCGGCTCGCTGACCGGTGCCCCCCAGGAGAATCCGGCCTTCCGGGTGCGCCGCACGTGCACCAGCGACAGCACCAGCATCAGCGCGAACCGGGTGAAGACAAGGACGCCGACCACCGCGAGCAGCACCACCAGCCACGGCATCAGCCCGACGGAGAAGGTGGTGGCCCAGACGAAGGCCTTGCCCGCCCACAGCGTGGAGCCGCTGACCTCGGTGTTCGCCGGGCCGGCGCCGAGCGCCTCACCGATGGTCTTGAAGGTGTAGCCCTGGGCCTTGAGCTTCTCGATGATGATCGGCAGCGCCGTGAGCGTCTGTGCCCGGTTCCCGCCGGCGTCGTGCAGCAGGATCATCTCGCCCTGGCCGGGCAGCGCCGGCATCGCCGCCTGGACGATGGCGTTGACGCCGGGGCGCTTCCAGTCGTCGGTGTCCTTGTCGATGAAGGCCACCAGGTAGCCGTTCGCGCCCACCTTCTTGGTGACCGGCCAGGACCAGTCGTCCAGGGCGTCGGCGGTGGACGAGTACGGCGGCCGGAACAGGCTGCTGTGGATGCCCGCCACGCCGGCCAGCGCCAACTGCGTCTCGCCCAGCTCCCAGTTGAGCCGGATGTTGTCGTGCAGGGCCAGGTCGGGGTGGGTGTAGGTGTGCAGGCCGATCTCGTGACCCTCGGCGACGATCCTGCGGATCAGCGCCGGGCTGCGGGTGGTCATCGAGCCGGTGACGAAGAAGTCGGCCTTGATGTGCTGCTTCGCGAGCACGTCGAGGATCTTGGGCGTCCACTCGCTCGACGGGCCGTCGTCGAAGGTCAGCACCACGGTCTTGTCGGGGACGGTGTAGCTGACCGGGTGGTCCTGCCGGGAGCCGCGGGAGTCCACGACGGGACCGCCCTCCAGCACGCTCTTGGGCACGGTGCCCTTGTCGACCGACACCGCGACCTTCTCGTCGTGGAAGACCTCGTTGTTGGCCATGCCGCGCAGCACCATCAGTGCCAGCAGGGTGACGAGCACGGTCACCGGGAGGAAGACCCGCAGCGGCGGCGCCGCGAGTCTGCGCGGGCGCAGCAGTGACTGCCGTCTGCGTTGATGACGGGACATGGGTGGTGGGTTCCTGAGTCCTTGCGCGGCTACGGGGCGGGGTTCGGCGCAGCGGGGGGATCGGTGGTGCCCTGCGTCGGGGGGATCGTCGCGCTCGGAGTGGGGGTGGAGTGCGTCGGCGGTGGCTTGGTAGTGGAAGCCGGGGATCTGCTGGGCTTGGTGGTCGGGTCGCTGCCCGACGGGTCGTCGCCGGCGGGGGTGCGTCCGGTGGTGGTCCCGTCCGCGTCGGCCGTGCCGGTGGCGGTCGAGGTGGCCGTCCCGGTGGCGGTCGCCGTCGCGCTGTCGGTCGGGGTCGCCGCCGAAGAGTGCGGGGCGCCCTTGCTGTGGTTCGCCTTCCCCGGGGGCGCGGGCAGCGGCGCGTTGACGTACTGACCGGGGGGAAGGGTGTTGGCGCTGCCCGGCACCGGGAAGGAGGGGGCGTCGGACTGGGTGCCCAGCAGTCCGGAGACCATCGACAGGGTGACGCCGACGAATACGACGCCGAAGACCCAGCCGAGGCCGCGCCAGCGGCGCCCGCGGCGTCCGGTCCTGTCGACGAAGACAGGTGAGGGCTCGGCCTCCGTCAGTGTGCTGGTCACCGAAGACCTCGGGCTTTCTCGATTCGTGCCGCGGCTGCTCCGGGTGTCGAAAATAGCGCCGCTAAGCCGCACATGTCCGAGTGGGTGCCCTACTTATGACGATCTATCCTACCTACGTGACCATATTGAGATGAAAATATGCCTGGCGGGCACCCGACGCATAGGATCCTGGTCGCGAACGTCTCCACCCGCCCGATCGGAACCCCTCCATGGCCACCATCCGCCGCTCCGGCCGCCCGGCTGCCGTCGTGCTCACCGCGGTCGCGCTGTTCGCGGCCTACGCCTGCGGCGGCCCGGGCTCCGGCCACGGGTCGTCCGACACCGCGGGGACCACGGCCCGCGGCGGCAGCACATCGGGCGCTCCGTTCGACGTCGCGTCAATGCTGCGTCCGGCAGGGCGGATGCTCGGCGTGGTGGACGACAAGACGCCGTGGCAGTACGACATCGTCAAGGCCTTCGGTACGCAGGCGGGCCGGGCGCCGGACATCCGTGAATATTACAGCTCGTGGGGCGACGACTTCGATCCGGAGGGCAACGCCTTCCTGTGGAAGCACGGGCAGTTGCCGATGCTCGCGCTGGTCCCCTCCGACACCTCGCTCGCCGACATCGGCGGCGGCCACGACGACGCGTACGTGCGCAAGCTGGCGCAGCAGATCGCGAGCTACCGCGGCCCGCTGGTGCTGTCCTTCGCCGGTGAGATGAACGGTCCCTGGAATTCCTGGGGCCCGGGCCACGCCGGTGCCGACGACTTCGTCGCGGCCTGGAAGCACGTCCACGACGTCTTCCACGGCCTCGGCGTCACCAACGTCATCTGGGCGTGGAGCCCGCATGTGGTCGACACCGGCGCCACCGCGAAGCTGCGGCCCTACTACCCGGGCGACTCCTACGTCGACTGGACCGGCCTGATCGGCTACTACGGCCCGATCGACGGCGCCTCCTTCTCGGAGCTGTTCACCCCGACACTGCGCGAGATCGCCCGCTTCTCCGACAAGCCGGTGCTGATCACCGAGACCGCGGTGGCGGAGAGCGCCCGGAAGGAGGCGCAGGTGCGCGACCTGTTCGCGGGCGCCGCGAAGGCCGGGGTGATCGGGCTGGTCTGGTACGACCAGCGCAAGACCTGGCCGGGCGGTTCCCAGGTGATGGACTGGCGGATCGACACCTCGGTGGGCTCCCGGGCGGCTTTCCGGGCCGAGTCCGCGCGCCACCGGTTCGGACACGCCTTCGGGAGCGGCTGAGGACAGGCGGCCGAGCACAGGGGGCGGGAGGCGGGGGGCCTTCCGGCGGTACGTACGACCGGCGACCGGCCGGGCAGCACAGGGCAGAAGCGACCAGGCAGCAAGCAGAGCGGAAGTGCGGGGATGACGACGGTGACGTCGCCAAGGCAGGACGCCGGGGGGGCCTTTCCTGGCCGCAGGACTGTCGACAACGGGGTCGCCCCCCCACTGCCGGAGGGCGGGGGCCGGCGACGGCCCGGGCGGATCCTGCTCGTTCTGGTCGTGCTGGCGGTGGCCGCGGGAGGCGCGGCCTTCGCCATGCACCGGGAGGAGGCGGCACCGTCGGCGTCGAAGCATCTGGCCCCGGCGTGGAAGGTGCGCGCGCCCGCCGCGGACGACGAGCTGATCGGCAGCTGGCTGACCGGCAGACTGCTGATACGCGCGAGCACCCGGGGCGGCGTCACGGCCTACGACCTGGCCGACGGCGACACAGTGTGGACCGCCGCACTGCCGGGCAGTGCGGCGGGGAAGGGCACCAGCCCCTGCGCGATGTCGCCCACGCTGACCGCCAAGGGCCTCGGCACGGTCGCCTTCGGCGCGGACGGCACGTCCTGCACGACGCTCGCCGGGATAGACACCGCCACGGGAACGGTGCTGTGGACCGTACCGCTGGTCGACGCCAAGCACCCCACCCCGGTGGGCGCGACGACCTATCTGCAGGGCGACATCGCCACGATCGTCAGCGAGAACTTCCTCGGCGGGCTCAATGTCCGCACCGGCCACCGCGTGTGGGGCTTCACGGCACGCGGCTACTACTGCAACGCCTACGACTGGGGCAGCGCCGGGATCGTGGTCGTCGACGACTACTGCGCCGACAGCAGGAAGCCGTTCAGCCTCACCGCCTACGACGGCAGGACCGGGAAGGTGCTCTGGAGCCGGGTCCAGAACGCCCACACCGATCTGGCGCACGTCTTCTCCGGGTCACCGCTGATCGCCTCGGTGCACATCGCCGGCGAGGACAGCGTGCGGGTCTTCACCGCCTCGGGGAGCAGCCGCAAGCTCGCGGTGGGCGACACCGAGCTGGCGCCGGGCAACGACAGCGACGCCGACCACTCCGCCCGGCTCCTCGGGAACATCCTGGTCACCCCGGCCCTGACGGCCGACGTCCCCGAGATCGACGCCTACGACACCACCACCGGGGCGCGGCTGTGGTCCTACCCCGCCACCGCGCTGGCCACGGCCGCCCCGGGCGACGACCGGGTCTTCGCGCTCGCCGGCCCGGTCTCCGCCCCGCAGCTGGTCCAGCTCGACCCGCGCACCGGCCGCGCCACCCCGGTCGCGGCCCTGCCCGCCGCCACCACCGCCCGTGAGCGCTTCACCGCGGGCACGGTCTATGTGACGCCCGACGGCGGGGTGCTCGAACTCGACGCGCAGGGCACGAGCGACGCGGTCCGCTTCTCGCGGTAGCGCCGTTCATCATTTCGCGGTCCCCCCATCGGCTGAAACAGCGGCGTGGCTGCCGCAAGGGCGGGGTGCGGTGCCGAGAGTCTGCTTCCGTGCTGAAAACCTTTGCAACCGGGCGGAGCAGAACGTGACGACGAGCGACACCGCGGATCCCGCCGACCTCGACGACACGTATCAGGACGAAGTACCGGCCAAGCGCAAGCGGCCCGGCACCGTGATCGTGAACTGGGCGGGCAGTACCGATCACAAGACGATCGGGACGATGTACCTGATCACCTCGTTCGGCTTCTTCATCGTCGCCGGGGTCATGGCACTGCTGATGCGGGCCGAACTGGCGAGGCCGGGGACCCAGTTCCTTTCCAACGAGCAGTACAACCAGGCGTTCACGATGCACGGCACGGCGATGCTGCTGATGTTCGCGACACCGCTGTTCGCCGGCTTCACCAACTGGATCATGCCGCTGCAGATCGGCGCGCCGGATGTGGCGTTCCCGCGGCTGAACATGTTCGCCTACTGGCTTTACCTGTTCGGCTCGCTGATCGCGATGAGCGGGTTCATCACCCCGCAGGGCGCGGCCGACTTCGGCTGGTTCGCGTACTCGCCGCTGTCCAGCGAGGTCCACTCGCCCGGCATCGGCGCCGACCTGTGGACCATGGGCCTGGCCTTCTCCGGCTTCGGCACCATCCTCGGCGCGGTCAATTTCACCACCACGATCATCTGCATGCGCGCACCGGGTATGACGATGTTCCGCATGCCGATCTTCGTGTGGAACGTGCTGCTCACCTCGGTGCTGGTGCTGCTGGCGTTCCCCGTGCTGGCCGGGGCGCTGCTAGCGCTGGAGGCCGACCGCAAATTCGGCGCGCACATCTTCGACGCGGCAAACGGCGGAGCGCTGCTGTGGCAGCACCTCTTCTGGTTCTTCGGCCATCCGGAGGTGTACATCATCGCGCTGCCGTTCTTCGGCATCGTCTCCGAGATCCTCCCCGTCTTCGCCCGAAAACCGATGTTCGGCTATATCGGCCTGGTCGCGGCGACGATCTCCATCGCGGGCCTGTCGGTGACGGTGTGGGCGCACCACATGTACGTGACCGGCGGTGTGCNCTTTTCCTCGGCTTCCACGGCACCTTCCTCGTCCAGCACTGGCTGGGCGCCGAGGGCATGCCGCGCCGTTACGCCGACTACCTCGCCACCGACGGCTTCACCACGCTGAACACGGTGTCCACGATCAGTTCCTTCCTGCTCGGCCTGTCGATGCTGCCGTTCTTCTACAACGTGTGGAGGACCGCAAAGTACGGCAAGAAGGTCGAGGTGGACGACCCGTGGGGCTACGGCCGCTCGCTGGAGTGGGCGACGTCCTGCCCGCCGCCGCGGCACAACTTCACCTCGCTGCCGCGGATCCGCTCCGAATCCCCGGCCTTCGACCTGCACCACCCGGAGATCACCGTCCTCGACGAGGCGACGAACCGCCCCGACAGGTCGGTCACCGTCGCCCCGGGCGACAAGCAGAAATAAGTGTCCGGCCGAGCTGAGGGACGAGCGGTGAGAGCGGAGAGCCACGACGAGCACGGGCTCGACCAGATGGCCGGCTACCTGCTGTGGAACGCAGAGGTCGAGGACGCCCGCCGGCGGGCGACGGCTTTCGCCGCGCACCTGCCGTGGCTGACGTCCGCGCAGCGCGAGGACATCATGCACGTCTATGTGGCGGACCGGGTGGCCGCCTCACGCGCCATGCTCCAGCGCAACTGCGACCGGGCGGTCGAACTGCGCGGCGAGTACAGCGAGCGGTACGCGCTCATGAAGCGGCGCTGTGTCGCGACGGCCGCCGGGTGTGTCGCCCTTGCCGTCGGCCTGGCCGCGGCCTGCGTCATCGTCGCCCGGTGATACGGACCCGGGCCGCCGGGCGCCCGCTCCGACCCGCACCGCCGCGGTCCGGAGCGAGCGCGGGTCACTCCTCGTCGGCGGGTATCGGCGACCGGAAGCCGATCACGCCGTGCTGTTCGGCCAGCCGGGCGACCAGCGCGGCGATGTCGCCCGTCCCCTCGATCGACAGCCGGACCCGGGCCGTGCCCGGTGTGTGCTGATCGCCGGGCCCCACTGTCCAGGGCGCCTGGTCCACATTCACCGTGACCACCCGGAATCCCGCGCCCGTGCAGCTCTCCAGGACCCGCGCGAGGACGCCGCCGCCCACCTCGTAGGAGAGCTGGAGGTCGGTCTCCTCGAAGGCGGACATGGCGGGGAAGCGGCTGGTGATCATCGGGAAGACGTGCACGACGAGGAAGTGCACACCGGTCACCGCCACGGCCAGCAGGATCAGTCCGCCGCCGCAGGCCATGCCGATCGCGGCCGTCAGCCAGATGGTGGCCGCCGTGGTCAGGCCGCGTACCGCGTCCCGCCGTACGAAGATCAGGCCGCCGCCGATGAATCCGATGCCGCTGACGACCTGTGCGGCGACCCGCGAGGGGTCCAGGCCGACGCCGTACGTCCCCAGCACGTCGTTGAAGCCGTGCTGGGAGACCTCCATGAACAGCGCGGTGCCGACACCCACCAGCGTGTGGGTGCGCAGGCCGGCGCTTTTCTGCCGTACTGCTCTTTCCAGTCCGATCAGCGTCGACAGCACCAAGGCCAGCCCCAGCTCGGCGAGCTGACGCAGGCCCTGGCCGCCGTCGGGGTCCCAGACGACCGAGGCGATATGAATCATCCGTTTACGCTACAACCGGTGGATTCCCGTCATGCCCCGGTCTTCCCACTTTTTACATCCGGTACCAACTGATACGGCCGCAATCGGCCGTTGGGCCCTCCGGTGCCGCCTCCTGCCCGGCCGGCCCCTCCCCACCGCCCAGGATGCCGAGGGCGGTGACGAGAACGTGCGCGCCGCCGCCGCGTCCCATGAGGCGGCGGCCCAGCAGTTCCTCGCAGGAGGACAGGTGGTTGCGGACGGTGTTGGGGTGCCGTCCGATCAACTCGGCGCAGTCCTGCACCCGTCCGCCGCAGCCGATCCAGGCACGTACCGTCGTCAGCAGCGGACCCGCGTCGTCCACCAGCGGACGCAGCAGGTCCATCGCCCACGCCCGGGCCTGCTGCGACCGGAGCAGTTCCGCGAGCCGCGGCGCGGGGCCGGGCAGTGCCCGCCGCGCCGGCCCGCGGGCGAGCCGCAGCGCCAGGTCCAGCAGCGCCCGGTCCCGCAGATCGTCCAGGTCCAGGTCCAGCAGCAGGCCGGCGCGGGCGCAGCGGGCGGCGACGGTCTTCCGGCTGACCCCCGTCCGCCGGGCCGCCCCGCTGCTCCCCCGGGCCAGCGCGCTGCCGAGTGTGGCCGCGTACTGCGCGCCCTGCCCGCCGGGCAGGGCGTCCAGGGGCCGCAGGGCCTGCCGGGCCCAGGCCCGGCCGGGGGCGCCGAGGACGCGGACGAGCCGGTCCTCGGCGCTGTGCACCGCGTTACGCCCCGGGGTCCGGCGGGTGTGCGCCGGGCCGAGCGCGAGCGGGAGCGGCGGCGCCGGGGGTCTGCGCGCGGCCGGCGCGGGTTCTAGATCCATGCCTTCTTGTAGAAGATGTTCGCCAGCCGCGGGCTGCCCGTCTGCGAGGCGAACCCGAAGTACAGCCGGGGCTCGCCCTGGATCACCGAGACCGTCATCCCCTCCGGCTCACGGTAGGTCAGCGAGCCGCCGGCCGTGGTGAGGAACCGCTGCACGACCTCGCCGGTGCCCAGGTCGACGGCGCGGACGTAGGTGTTGCCGGGATCGGGGTTCGCCGCGCTGTAGGCGGTGCCGTCCAGGGTGTACAGGTAGTTCCCGTACAGCGTGTACCCCTGGATGGTGACCGAGGCCAGCTCGTCCGGCTGAGCGATGTCGAGGATCGTGTTCGAGAAGGTGCCCGCGGTCGCGTCGGCGAGCGGGAACAGCGCGATCCGCTTGCCGGCCGGGGTGTGGTAGCGCACCGCCATCCGGTCGTGCTGCGCGTCGATGGAGCAGGTGAACTCCAGGCCCCCGGCGACGGGGGTGTAGGTGGGCAGCGAGGCCGCGCCGTGGTCGAGGGTGGAGCCGTTGACGAACCGGAAGCGGGTCAGGTGGGCGCCGTAGCCGTTGGCGTTGGCGTCCTTCTCGGTCCACAGGTAGGTGTCCGGCCCCACGGGCTGGGCGGCGATCGAGACGCCGTGCCCGAAGCCGGTCAGCGTCATGGAGCCCGACTGCTGGCCGGTCAGGGACAGCTGGGTGACCGTGAGGTCGCCCGAGGTGCTGCCCGTGCCCGAGGTGAGCTGGATGGTGAACAGCCGGCCGTTGACGTCGTCGAAGGCGAAACCCTGGAGCACCGTGGCGCTGTGCAGCGCGACATTGCGGAACAGGTCGTACGAGGGCTGTGTGAGGTCGAACCGCTCGCCGTCCGCCAGGGCTCCGGTGCCGCCGGCGGCGGCACTGACCGGCGTGCCGACCGTGGGGGGGGGGGGGGGGCCCCGCCGCCCGGGGGGGGGGGGGGGGGGGGGGGCGGGGGGGGGGGGGCGGGGCGCGCGCGCGCGNCCCCCCCCCCCCCCCCCCCCCCCCCCCCCCCCCCCCCCCCCCCCCCCCCCCCCCCCCCCCGGCGACGGAGGACCTGAGCAGCTTACGGCGCGAGACGCCGGGGCGGCCTGCCTGCGAGGTGGTCATGGCTCTCCAAACGTGACGGGTGTCGTGGAGCAGTAAATCTCACATCACACCTGCTAGAAATCAAGTCTTCGGTGTTACTTTGACTTCGGCCCGCACCGGTCCGGACGCACACGGATGACACAGGCGACAGCGGAACGTAACGGGACTCTCACTTTTACCTGTGAGTGCCCGCTTATGTCGGGCCAGAAGTATCAGATTGTCACCGCCCCAGGTGTTCCCTTCTCATCACACCTGTTGATATCTAGGACTCATCGTCCGGGCGAGCGTCCCGGCGTCCTGCAGCCCTTCCGTAAGGAGGCACGATCCGTGTCTGCCACCGACCTGATACCGGACGGTGTCGCCGCGCCCGAGCGGCCACCGGCCGCCGAAGGCGCCTCCCGCCGTGCCGGAGCGAGGCGCAAACGCCGCGACCACCTGCTGTTCCTCGCCTTCGCGGCGCCCAACATGCTGCTTCTGCTGCTCTTCGCCTACTGGCCGGTCGTCTACAACGCCTACCTCAGCTTCACCGACTGGGACATGATCTCCGCCACCAAGGGGTTCGTGGGCCTGGGCAACTACACCGACCTGCTGGGCGACCCGGACTTCCGCACCACCCTGTGGACGACCGTGCTGTTCGTAGTCGGCATCGTCGCCGGGGGCATGCTCCTCGGACTGCTGACCGCGCTCCTGCTCAACCAGCGCCTGCGCGGCCGCAGCGCGGTGCGCACCCTGGTCTTCGCGCCCTACGTGCTGTCGGGGGCGGCGGTCGGCACCCTGTGGCTGTTCATCTTCGACCCGAACTACGGCCTCATCCACCCGCTGCTCGCGCCGATCGGCCTGGCCGCCCCCGCGATGATGACCGATTCGCACTGGGCGCTGTCCGGCCTGGTGCTGGTCTACCTCTGGAAGAACATCGGCTTCGTCGCCGTCGTCTACCTGGCGGGCCTCCAGGGCCTGCCGAAGGAGGTCTACGAGGCCGCCGCGCTCGACGGCGCCGGCGCCTGGCGGCGGCTGACCCGGATCACCCTGCCGCTGCTGTCCCCCGTCACCTTCTTCCTCCTGGTCACCTCCGTCATCAGCACCTTCCAGGCCTTCGACGTGATCGCCGTGATGACCGGCGGCGGACCGGGAACGTCCACATCCATCCTGAGCTGGTTCATCTACGACCAGGGTTTCCGGGCCTTCGACGCCGGCCGCGCCTCCGCCGCGGCAATGATCATGTTCGTCGTGCTGCTGCTCATGACCGCGGTCCAGGCCCGCTTTCTGGAGCGAAAGGTGCACTACCAGTGACCGTCACCATGGCAGACACCGCGGCCCGTCCGCCGCGCCGCCCCGGCCGTGCCAAGCGGCTGGGCCTCTACGCCCTGCTCGTCCTGGTGGCGGTCGTCGCCGCGGGACCGCTCTACTGGCTCGTGTCGTCCGCGCTCAAGACCAATCCGGAGATCTACCGGTATCCGCCGCGCTGGGTCCCCACCGACCTGCGCTGGGCCAACTTCAAGGACGCCTGGGACGCGGCCCCCTTCGGCCGGTTCTTCATCAACTCCGCCGTCGTGGCGCTCGCGGGCACGGCGATCGAGGTCTGCACGGCGCTGATGTGCGCCTACGCCTTCGTCTTCCTGCCCTTCCCCGGCAAGAAGTGGCTCTTCCTGTTCCTGCTCGGCGCGATGATGGTGCCCGGCCATGTGACGCTGCTGCCGAACTTCCTCACCATCGCCCGGCTGGGCTGGGTCAACACCTATCCCGGCCTCATCGTGCCGGGGCTCGGCTCGGTCTTCGGCACCTTCCTGCTGCGGCAGCACATGATGACGCTGCCCATGGAGGTCATGGACGCCGCCAGGATCGACGGCGCGGGCCATCTGCGCACCCTCTTCCGGGTCGTCCTGCCGATGTCCCGGCCGATGGTCATCACGGTCTCGATCGTCACCATGGTGACGAAGTGGAACGACTTCATCTGGCCGCTGATCGTGACCAACAGCACCGACATGCGGACCCTGCCGGTCGGCCTGCTCTTCCTGAAGAACCAGGAGACCTACACCAACTGGGGCGCGATCCTGGCCGGCACCGTGATGGTGATCGTGCCGGTCCTCGTCGTCTTCTTCATCGCCCAGCGGTACATCATCGCGGGACTGACCCAGGGAGCCGGAAAGTGAGCCAGTCCTCCGTCAGCCGCCGCCGTCTGCTGGGCCTCGGTCTCGGCGCCTCGGCGGCGGCGGGCCTGAGCGCCTGCGGCATCTCCACCGGGCCGCTGGGCCAGCCCGGCGGCTCCGTGCCCGCCGCGTTCGGGCGGCGTACCCGGGTCGTCCTGTGGTCGGCCTTCGCCGCCGTGCCCGGCAACGCCCTCCAGGCGCTCGCCGACGCCTTCAACCGGGAACAGCGGGACATCTACGTCGACGTGCAGTTCCAGGGCTCGTACGACGACTGCGCCCAGAAGGCCGTCGTCGGCCTCCTGGCGGGACAGGCGCCCGACCTGTGCGTGCTCTCCGACGTGAAGTGGTACCGCTTCTATTTCGGTGACGCTCTGGAGCCGTGGGACGCGTACTTCGACAGCGGCGAGCTGGACCGTACGTACAACAAGCAGCTGCTGGGCGAGGGCCGGCTGCGTGACCGCACCTGGTGGCTGCCGCTGGCCCGGTCGACGCCGCTCTTCTACTACAACCGCACCCTCTTCCGGAAGGCCGGCACTCCCGACCGGCCGCCCGCCAGCTGGGACGAACTGCACGACTGGTCCAAGGAGATCACCAGGATCAAGCTGCACGGCAAGAAGGTCGGCCTTGAGGCCTACCAGAAGGTCGACGGCGACTGGCAGTTCCAGTGCACCGCCTGGCAGTGGGGCGGCGCCTACTCCGACGGGCTCGACGTCACCATCGACAAGGAGGCGGCGGTCGAGGCGGGCGAGTGGCAGCGGCGGCTGATCTTCGAGGAGAAGATCGCCTACATGTCGGACGACCCCGCGAGCGACCTGGGCAACCAGCTCATCGCCAGCCTCGTGACCTCGACGGGCAGTCTGAAGAAGCTGACCGAGATGGCGAAGGCCGGCGGCTGGGAGCTGGGCACCGGACTCCTGCCCCGGCACAAGGACTTCGCGGTGAACACCGGCGGCGGCGGCCTCGGCATCTTCAAGCGGACCCCGCACGAGCGCAAGCAGGCCGCGGTGGAATTCGTCCGCTTCCTGGCCCGCCCGGAGAACGCCGCCCAGTGGGCGGCCCGGACCGGGTACATGCCGGTGGTGCCGGCCGCGGTCACGACCCCGGTGCTGTCCGGACTGCTGGCCGAGGACCCGAACTACTCCACCGCCGTCAAGCAGCTTCCGCTGGTCCGCAAGGGCGACCGGGTCCGGCTCATGGTGCCGAACGCCAACGTGCAGATCTACACCGGCCTGCAGCGGATGTGGTCGGGCAACACCCCGGCGGAGAAGGCCTTCTCGGACGTGGCCGCGAAGCTGCGCAAGGGCGTCGACCGCTACCGGAAAACCATCGAGGAGCACCTGTGACGACTGTGCGGCGGCCCCTGGTCTACGGCCACCGAGGGTCCAGGGAGGAGGCCCCGGAGAACACCCTGCGCTCCTTCCGGCGCGCCCAGGAGGTGGGCGCCGACGGGGTGGAGCTGGACGTACGCGTGTCCCGGGACGGCCGGTTGGTGGTGATCCACGACGCGACCGTCGACCGTACGACGAACGGCACCGGAGAGGTCCACGACCTCACCCGGGCGCAGATGGCCGCGCTGGACGCCGGCGAGGGAGAAGGCATTCCCACCCTGACCGAGGCGCTGGACGCCTTCCCCGGCCTCGTCCAGGTCGAGATCAAGGCCGCGGCCGCCGTCCCCGCCCTGGCCGAACTCGACCGGAGCGACGCGCTGCCCGACCGCGTCGTCCTGACCAGCTTCCACCGCGATGTCCTGGCCCATGCCGCGGAGCTGCTGCCGCGGGTGCGGCGGGGCCTGATCACCCATCGCTGCGACGATTCCGTGCTGGCGGCCGTCACGGACCTGGAGCTGTCGTGGGTCTGCCCGGAGCTGGATCCGAGCCTCACCGCCGGGATGATGGCGCAATTCCGCGACCGCGGGGTGAAGGTCGACATCTGGCCCGCCGCCGACCGGGACCACCTCGGGCGGTGCGTGGCGCTCGGCGCCGACGCGGTCACCACCGACCACCCCGGGCTCATCGACGCGTGGCTGGGCGGCGCCGAGCGGGCGTGACGCAAGGGCAGGCGGGGGGGGGGGGGGGGGGGGGGGGGGCCCCCCCCCCCCCCACCCAAACACA
>NZ_JAJSYW010000080.1:0-28934 GCF_036815005.1 Streptomyces sp. IBSBF 2435
CCCCCCCCCCCCCCCCCCCCCCCCCCCCCCCCCCCCCGCCCCCCCCCCCCCCCCCTTCCGTTCAGCGCGGGCACACGGCCCCGCGAGGCCGTGTCAGGCGACTGCCGCCGCCGCGGTCCCCGCGGCGGCGGGCGCCGCCGCGCCCGGCAGCTCGATGTGCGCGCCCAGGCTCTCCAGCTTGGCCAGGAAGTTCTCGTAGCCGCGGTTGATCAGGTCGATGCCGTGCACCCGCGAGGTGCCCTGCGCCGCCAGCGCCGCGATCAGGTACGAGAAGCCGCCGCGCAGGTCCGGGATCACCAGGTCGGCGCCCTCCAGTTTGGTCGGCCCCGACACCACGGCGGAGTGCAGGAAATTGCGCTGCCCGAACCGGCACGCGCTGCCGCCCAGGCACTCCGCGTACAGCTGGATGTGCGCTCCCATCTGGCCCAGCGCCGAGGTGAAGCCGAGCCGCGACTCGTAGACCGTCTCGTGCACGATGGACAGCCCGGACGCCTGCGTCAGCGCCACCACGAGCGGTTGCTGCCAGTCGGTCTGGAAGCCCGGGTGGACGTCCGTCTCCAGCGCGATGGCGTTCAGCGGGCCGCCCGGGTGCCAGAACCTGATGCCCTCGTCGTCGATCGTGAAGGCGCCGCCGACCCGCCGGAAGGTGTTCAGGAAGGTCATCATCGACCGCTGCTGCGCGCCGCGTACGTAGATGTCGCCCTCGGTGGCAAGCGCCGCGCTCGCCCAGGAAGCGGCCTCAAGCCGGTCCGGAATCGCCCGGTGCGTGTACCCGCCCAGCTTGTCCACACCGGTGATCCGGATCGTACGGTCGGTGTCCATGGAAATGATCGCGCCCATTTTCTGCAGGACGCAGATCAGATCCTCGATCTCGGGTTCGACGGCGGCGTTCGACAGCTCGGTGACGCCCTCGGCGAGCACCGCCGTCAGCAGCACCTGCTCGGTCGAGCCCACCGACGGGTACGGCAGCCGGATCTTGCAGCCGCGCAGCCGCTGCGGGGCCTCCAGGTACTGCCCGTCGGCCCGCTTCTCGATCGTGGCGCCGAAGCGGCGCAGCACGTCGAAGTGGAAGTCGATCGGCCGGCCGCCGATGTCGCAGCCGCCGAGGCCGGGGATGAAGGCGTGGCCGAGCCGGTGCAGCAGCGGGCCGCAGAAGAGGATCGGGATCCGCGACGAGCCCGCGTGCGCGTCGATGTCCGCGACGTTCGCACTCTCCACCCGGGTCGGGTCGAGCACCAGTTCGCCCGGTTCCTCGCCGGCGTTGACCGTCACACCGTGCAGCTGGAGCAGCCCGCGCACCACTCTGACGTCGCGGATGTCCGGCACATTGCGCAGCCGGCTGGGTTCGCTGCCCAGGAGGGCGGCGACCATGGCCTTGGGCACGAGATTCTTCGCGCCTCTGACCCGGATCTCGCCTTCGAGGGGGGTTCCGCCATGGACAAGCAGTACATCGGCGATGTCGGTCATGGATCTCGCGATCGTCGGAACGGGTAGAGCCAGGGAGAACTGAGGAAATGGTAATGCGCCCGGCGACTCCCGCCGCGGGGCCGTACCACCGCGTACCACCGCCCGCCCGGCGCGGGTCCCGCGTACGACCCCCGCGGGGGTGCGGCATGCGGGATCATGTGGCCATGACCGAGGTGTCCTCGCTCACCGGGCGACTGCTCGTCGCCACCCCGAAACTGGCCGACCCCAATTTCGACCGGGCCGTGGTGCTGCTCCTCGACCACGACGCGGAGGGGTCGCTCGGCGTCGTCCTGAACCGGCCCACCCCGGTCGGCGTCGGTGATGTGCTCCAGCCGTGGGCCGCGCTGGCCGGCCTGCCCCAGGTCGTCTTCCAGGGCGGCCCGGTCTCGCTGGACTCCGCGCTCGCGCTGGCCGTGGTGCCGGGCGAGCCCCGTGCCGGCGAACCCGTCGAGCTGCTGGGCTGGCGCCGGGTGCACGGGGCGATCGGCCTGGTCGACCTGGAGGCCCCCCCGGAGCTGCTCGCCGCCGAGCTGGGCAGCCTGCGGATCTTCGCCGGGTATTCCGGCTGGGGACCCGGCCAGCTGGAGCGCGAGCTGGCCGACGGCGCCTGGTACGTGGTCGAGTCGGAGCCGGGCGACGTGTCGGCGCCGAACCCGGAGCGGCTGTGGCGGGCGGTGCTGCGCAGACAGCGCAATGAGCTGGCGATGGTGGCCACGTATCCCGACGATCCGTCTCTCAACTAGTCTTGACTCTTATGAGCACTCTTGAGCCCGAGCGCGGGGCGGGCACCGGCACTCTGGTCGAGCCGACTCCGCAGCTCTCCCACGGTGACGGCGACCACGAGCGCTACGCGCACTATGTCCAGAAGGACAAGATCATGGCGAGCGCGCTGGAAGGCACGCCCGTCGTCGCCCTGTGCGGCAAGGTCTGGGTCCCCGGCCGCGATCCGAAGAAGTATCCGGTCTGCCCGATGTGCAAGGAGATCTACGAGGGCATGCCGCTCGGCGGCGGCGGAGACAAGGACAAGTCCGGCAAGGGCAGCGGCGGCAACGCCTGACGCCCTTCCGGCGGACAGGGGAGGCCCGTGGAAGGCGACGAGGGTGACGGGGGCGTGTTCGGTACGCCGGACGCGCCCGACGACGACTCCACCAGCGGCGAGCGCGTGCACGCACTGGTCGGACAGGGCCGCTTCGCGGAGGCGCACGCCGTGGTCGGCGACGCCTTCGTCGAACGCAACGGCAGCGCCGGCTATCTGCTGCGGGCCTGGGTCCTGGCGCAGGAGAAACGCGGACCCGAGGCCCGCGAGGCGGTCGACTGGGCGCTGGCGCTGGCCGGACCCGCGGAGGCGGCCGACGTCTTCGTGCTGGCCGGTGTGGTCCTTCTCTCACTCGACGAGGCCCACGACGCCCTGATCGTCGCGCTGCGCGCCACCGGGGCGGACCCGGACGGCTGGGAGCCGGCCGTGCTGCTCTCCGACGTCTACCGGCGGCTCGGACGCGTCCCCGACGCGGTCGCCGCCGCACGGCGGGCCGTCGGCCTCGCCCCGCAGGAAGCCGAGGCGCAGGTCGCGCTGGCACGCTCGCTCAGCTCGGGCCGCAGCATCCTCGGCCGCATACCCCGGCGGCTGCGGGCCGAGCACCGCGCCGCGGTCGAGCGCTCGCTGATGCTCGGGGCGGATCCCGGGCAGCTCCAGGCGCCCCGGGCCGGCGTCCTCACCGGCGGGGTCGCCGTCGCCCTGCTCTGGGGCATCCAGCTCTACCGCATCGAGACCGGCGACGACTGGCAGTTCATCGCGGCCGGCGTCGTCCTCCTCGTGACCGCGGTGCTGCTCGCCGTCGTCGTACGCGTGCACAGCAGGCGTACGGGCGCGGGGGCGCGGGCGCGGCTGCGGGGCATCAGGGCGACCGTCCGCACGGAGCTGGCCGCGGACGACCGGCTGTGGCAGATCCGGGCCGCGCATGTCGGCGCCGCGATCCCCGTGGCGCCGCTGCTGACCACCGGCCTCATCGCCGACCGCGCCTGGCGGCGCGAGCTGTGGCCGCTGTGGGCCGCGGTCCCGGTGACCGCGGCCGGGGTCGCCGGGGTCGCTCTCGCCGTGGTCGGCGTGCACTGGTGGTACGGGGCGGAGTTCGCCCGGCGGGCTTTCCTCCTCTCGTGGTTCGGCCGGCTCCAGATCGTGGTGCCCGCGCTGCTGCTGGGGGCGACGCTGGCGGCGGCGGTCGGCGGGTCCGCGTCCAGGGGCACGTGGCGCGACCTCACGCTTGCCCATGCGGGCTGGCTCGCCGCGACCTGGCTGGCCGCGGCGGTCTTCTCGGCCCGCGCCCGAGCCGTGCGCTCCCGGTCCCTCTAGCCCGGCCCCGCGCCCCGGGGCTGCCCCTGCGCGGGCCCGAGCGCCCGGCATACGCCTACGGGCGGTGCCCCTTGCGCGGGCCTGTCGCCTGCACCACGGCCGTGGCTGGGCGCGCATTTCCGCGCGCCCCTGCCGGCTTGCCCGCTGCGGCAGAGGAGCCGAGCCCCGAAGGGGCGCGGGGAACTGCGCGCCCGGCCGAGATGGCGGGAGAGAAGCGACACCACCGCACGTGGCAGCGCCCAGGTGGCACTGGGGGTGCCCCCGGCGAAGCTCTGGGGGCGGAACTGCGCGCGCAACCACGACGGCGCGACAGGCGGCAGGCCACCGCACGTGGCAAGCACCCAGAGCCGCGGGGAACCGCGGCACGCCACCGCGGCGTCGCAGGCGGGGGCGTACCGTACGGGGCGGTCGTCAGGCCGCGAGGGGCACCGGAACCGCACCCACCTGCCCGGACGGGCGCACCGCAGGGAAGGATGGGCCCATGGATCTCATCCCGCAGCCGCGGCGGACGCGGACAGAGGGCGGCACGTTCGAGCTGGGCGCCGGCACGCGGCTGGAGGCCGGGAGGGGGGCCGAGTCCACCGCCCGCTGGCTGCGCGGGGTGCTCGGGCCGGCGGCCGGCCTGGACTTCCCCGCCGGCGCGGGCGGCGAGCGCGGCAGCACCGTACGCCTCACCGTGGACCCGGCCCTCGGCCGGGAGGCGTACCGGCTGACGGTGGGCCCGGACACCGTGCGGCTCACCGGCGGCGACGCGGCCGGCGTCTTCTGGGCCGCGCAGACACTGCGCCAGCTCATGGACCCGGCGGCCTTCCGCCGCGCCCCGGTCCGCCGGGACCGGACCTGGACCGTGCCGGTCTGCGACATCGAGGACAGGCCCCGCTTCCACTGGCGCGGCTTCATGCTGGACGTCGCGCGCCACTTCATGCCCAAGGACGGCGTCCTGCGCCACCTGGACCTGATGGCCGCGCACAAGCTGAACGTGCTGCACCTGCACCTGACCGACGACCAGGGCTGGCGCCCGGAGATCACCCGCTACCCGCGGCTGACCGAGGTCGGCGCGTGGCGGCACAGGACGAAGGTCGGGCTGCGGGAGTCCCCGCTGTGGGACGAGCGCCCGCACGGCGGTTACTACACCCAGGACGACCTGCGGGAGATCGTCGCGTACGCCGCGGACCGGCACATCACCGTGGTGCCGGAGATCGACATCCCGGGCCACTCGCAGGCGGCGATCGCCGCGTATCCGGAACTCGGCAACGCCGACGTCGTGGACACCGCCGCGCTGCCGGTGCTGCCGCACTGGGGCGTGAACCCCAACGTGCTGGCGCCCGCCGAGGCGACCCTGCGCTTCTACGAGAACGTGCTGGCCGAGCTGCTGGACATCTTCCCGGGCACGTTCTTCCACATCGGCGGCGACGAGTGTCCCAAGGAGCAGTGGCGGGCCTCGCCCGCCGCTCAGGCGCGGATCGCCGAACTCGGGGTGGCGGACGAGGACGCCCTGCAGAGCGCGCTGATCCGGCACTTCGACCGCTGGCTCGCGGACCGCGGGCGGCGGCTGATCGGCTGGGACGAGATCCTGGAGGGCGGCCTCGCGGAGGGCGCCGCGGTGTCGTCCTGGCAGGGCTACGCGGGCGGGATCGCCGCGGCAAGGGCCGGGCACGACGTGGTCATGTGCCCGCAGGGCCAGGTGTATCTGGACTGGCGGCAGGCGGACGGCCCCGACGAGCCGGTGCCGATCGCGCATGTGCGGACCCTGGAGGACGTCTACCGCTTCGAGCCGGTCCCCGCGGAACTGACGGCGGCCGAGGCGGAACACGTCATCGGCACCCAGGCCAATGTGTGGACCGAAGTCCTGGACTCACCGCGGGCGGTGGACTACGCGGTCTACCCGCGGCTCGCCGCGCTGGCCGAGGTCGCCTGGTCGCACCTGCCCGCGCCCGCCGAGCGCGACTGGTCCGGCTTCGAGGCCAGGATGCGCGCCCACTACGCCCGGCTGGACGCCCTGGGAGTGGAATACCGCCCGCCCGGCGGTCCGCTGCCCTGGCAGCGCCGTCCCGGCGTCCTGGGGCGGCCGTTGGACGGGCCGCCCCCGATCGTGTGAGCAATTCCGCGACTTCCGCACCAGGCGGCGGCGGACCTGGCACGGTGGACCCGTAACCGCCGCAACACACACGAAGGATGGCAATTCAGGCACTGTGCCAATTTCCCCGGGAGACGTACGATCGCACGCGTGGCCGGACGGATCGGTACTTCGTGGACCCTCGCGCCGACCCCGGGGGAAGATGTGCCAGAGTTGCCACGTCCGGGCGCTCAGCACGTACGGTACGGCTACCGCGTGACGGAGGAAGGCCGGGAAGGGGCAGCTGCGTGAGCACGTATGCACAGCAGACCGCAGAGAATGTCACGTTGCCGTCCTCGCTCGACGAGGCGGTGGCGGCGCTCGCCGCCATGCCCAGCGCGGTGCCGGTCGCGGGCGGCACCGATCTGATGGCGTCGGTCAACGCCGGGCTGCTGCGCCCGGCCGCACTTGTCGGGCTCGGCCGCATCGCCGAGATCCGCGGCTGGCAGTACGCCGACGGGGCCGCGCTGCTCGGCGCGGGACTCACCCACGCGCGTATGGGCCGCCCGGACTTCGCCGCGCTCATCCCCGCGCTCGCCACCGCCGCCCGTTCGGCGGGACCCCCGCAGATCCGCAACGCGGGCACCCTCGGCGGCAACATCGTCTCCGCCGCGCCCACCGGTGACGCCCTCCCGGTGCTGGCGGCGCTGGAGGCGAGCGTCATCCTCGCGGGTCCCGAGGCCGACCGGGAGATCCCGGTCAGCCATCTGCTGACCGGCATGGACCCGTTGCGCCCCGGCGAGCTGCTGGCCTTCGTCCGCATCCCGCTGCTGCACGCCCCGCAGACCTTCCTCAAGGCCACCGGGCGCACGGGCCCCGGCCGGGCGGTCGCCTCCGTCGCGCTCGTCGTGGACCCGGCCCGGCGCCAGGTGCGCTGCGCGGTCGGCGCGGTCGCCCAGGTGCCGCTGCGCCCGCTGGAGGCCGAGCAGTGGGTGGCCGGCCTGATCGACTGGGACGGCGAGCGCAGCCTCGCCCCGGAGGCGTGCACGGCCTTCGGGGAGTACGTCGCCGCCGCGTGCATCCCCGACCAGCCGGGGGTCGAACTGCCCCCGGCCGCCGTCCAGCTGCGCCGCACGGTGGCCGCACTGTCCCGCCGAGCGCTCGGGAGGGCCCTGGCATGACCGACCAGCCGCAGCAGCCGGGCCCGCCCGGCAACTCCGGGGCCTGGCAGCCCGTACCGGGCGGCGGGGACTACGACCCCGACCAGACCATGCATGTGTCCTTCGCCGCCCAACTGCCGCCCGAGCCGCGGCCGGGCGAGGACCCGCTGGGCGCGCACGGCCCCGCGGGGGAGGCCGACCCGGCCACCCAGTGGGCGATCCCGGTCGTAAGGGATGAGACCGAGGGCGACTCGGGCGAGTACGCGGTCGGCGCCTTCACCTCCTCGTGGGACCGGGCGCCCTCGCCCGCGGCGCCCACGCAGTCCTTCCCCGCCGGGATGTTCGGGCAGGGCGCCGCGGCGGCGCTGGCCGCGGCCGCGCAGGCGGCAGCGGAGCCCGAAGCGGCCCCCGGGCCCGAGGGGCAGTGGTCGGCCTTCTCCAGCGGCGAGGCGGTGCCGTGGCAGCCGGTCGACCAGGCCGCGGCGGAGGCCGCGTGGTCGGCGGTGACCGACGAGGCGCCGGCCGCCGACCACGCGGCGCCGGAGGCGGACCCGGAGCCCGGCGGCCTGCCGCCGGCCGCCGAGCCGCAGCCCGAACCCGAGCCGCAGCCCGAGGCCGCTCCGGAGCCCGAGCCCGAGTTCGCCGAGGAGACCCGCAGCGAACACCCGCTCGCCTCCTACCTGTTGCGGGTCAACGGCACCGAGCGGCCGGTCACCGACGCCTGGCTCGGCGAGTCGCTGCTGTACGTGCTGCGCGAACGCCTCGGCCTGGCAGGGGCCAAGGACGGCTGCGAGCAGGGCGAGTGCGGTGCCTGCTCGGTCCAGGTGGACGGGCGGCTCGTCGCCTCCTGCCTGGTGCCGGCCGCAACCGCTGCGGGCAGCGAAGTGCGCACCGTCGAGGGCCTGTCGTCCGACGGCCGGCCCTCCGACGTGCAGCAGGCGCTGGCCGAATGCGGCGCCGTGCAGTGCGGCTTCTGCATCCCGGGCATGGCGATGACCGTCCATGACCTGCTGGAGGGCAACCACCGGCCCACCGACCTCGAAACGCGCCAGGCCCTGTCCGGCAACCTGTGCCGCTGCTCCGGCTACCGCGGGGTGATCGACGCGGTACGCCAGGTCGTCAGCGCCCGCGACGGCGACGACGCCCCGTCGTCGCCCCGTATCCCCGCCCAGCCCGGCCCCACGTCCCCGGAGGCCGCCGTATGACCCCCAAGCGCCACCCCTACGCCGACGCCCGGCCGCCCGGCCGCCCGCCCGGGCGGGCGGGCGCCCGCCCGGCCGCCCGAAGCGCCGCGGGAGGCGGGCGATGAGCGTCATCGACGGACCAGGACCCGCCCCCGTCGCCGAGACCCTGGCCGGCGGCGGCCCGCCGCACGGCATCGGCATGTCGGTGCCGTCCACCGACGCGGCGGCCAAGACGCAGGGCACGTATCCGTACGCGGCCGACCTGTGGGCCGAGGGACTGCTGTGGGCCGCGGTCCTGCGCTCGCCGTACCCGCACGCCCGCATCGTCCGTATCGACACCACCGAGGCCGCCGCCATGCCGGGCGTGCGCGCCGTCGTCACGCACGAGGACGTGCCCGGCGACGCCATGCACGGGCGGCTCGTAGCCGACCGCCCGGTCTTCGCCAAGGACATCGTGCGGCACCACGGCGAGCCGATCGCCGCCGTCGCCGCCGACCACCCGGACACCGCCCGGCTGGCCGCCGCCGCGATCCTGGTCGAATACGACGTGCTCGAACCCGTCACCGACCCGGAGAAGGCGTTCGCCGCCGAGCCGCTGCACCCCGACGGCAACCTGATCCGGCACATCCCGCTGCGCTTCGGCGACCCCGACACCGTCGGCGACGTCATCGTCGAGGGCCTCTACCGGGTCGGCCGCCAGGACCCGGCCCCGATCGGCGCCGAGGCGGGCCTCGCCGTGCCCCGCCCCGACGGCGGCGTCGAGCTGTACGTCGCCTCCACCGACCCGCACGCCGACCGCGACATCGCCGCCGCCTGCTTCGGCCTTGAGGCCGGCCACGTCAAGGTCGTCGTCACCGGGGTGCCCGGCGCGATGGGCGACCGTGAGGACTCCGGCATCCAGCTGCCGCTGGGCCTGCTGGCGCTCAAGACCGGCTGCCCGGTCAAATTCGTCGCCACCCGCGAGGAGTCCTTCCTCGGCCACGCCCACCGCCACCCCACCCTGCTGCGCTACCGCCACCACGCGGACGCGGACGGCCGGCTGGTGAAGGTCGAGGCGCAGATCCTGCTCGACGCGGGCGCCTACGCCGACGCCTCCTCCGACGCGCTGGCCGCCGCGGTGGCCTTCGCCGCCGGGCCCTACGTCGTCCCGCACGTCTTCGTCGAGGGCTGGGCGGTCCGCACCAACAACCCCCCGTCCGGGCACGTACGCGGCGAGGGCGCGCTCCAGGTCTGCACGGCCTACGAGGGCCAGATGGACAAGCTCGCCGCGAAGATCGGCCTGGAGCCCGCCGAGATCCGGATGCGCAATGTGCTGGCGACCGGCGACCTGCTGCCCACCGGGCAGACCGTCACCTGCCCGGCCCCGGTCGGCGAGCTGCTGAAGGCCGTGCGCGACGCCGACCTGCCGCCGCTGCCCGACGGCGACGACGAGTCGCAGTGGCTGCTGCCCGGCGGCACCTCGGGCGCGGGCGAGCCCGGCGCGGTGCGCCGCGGGGTCGGCTACGCGCTCGGCATGGTCCATGTGCTCGGCGCCGAGGGCACCGACGAGGTGTCCACCGCGACCGTCCGCGTCCACGACGGCCGCGCCACCGTCATCTGCGCCGCCGTCGAGACCGGGCAGGGCTTCACGACCCTGGCCCGGCAGATCGTCCAGGAGGTGCTGGGCGTCGAGGACGTGCGTGTGCTGCCCTCCGACACCGACCAGCCGCCCGCGGGCCCTTCCGCCCGCGGCCGGCACACCTGGGTCTCCGGCGGGGCCGTCGAGCGGGCCGCGAAGATGGTGCGGACCCAGCTCCTCCAGCCGCTCGCGGCGAAGTTCGGCATGTCGGTCGAGCTGCTGGCCATCGCCGACGGGAAGATCACCTCCTACGACGGGGTGCTCTCGACGACGGTCGCCGAGACACTGGACGGCAAGGAGCTGTGGGCGACCGCGCAGTGCCGCCCGCACCCCACCGACCGGCTCGACGAGACCGGCCAGGGCGACGCCTTCGTCGGGCTCACCTTCTGCGCGATCCGCGCGGTGGTCGACGTCGACATCGAGCTGGGCGCGGTCCGGGTGGTCGAACTCGCCGTCGCCCAGGACGTCGGCCGGATCCTCAACCCGCGGCAGCTCGCCGCGCGGATCGAGGCCGGGGTCACGCAGGGCGTCGGGCTGGCCCTGATGGAGGACCTGCGGGCGCCCCGCGGCATCGTCAAGCGCCCGAGCCTGACCGGCTACGCCCTGCCCACCGCCCTGGACGCGCCGGACGTGCGGATCGTCAAGCTGGTCGAGGAGCGCGACGTCGTGGCCCCCTTCGGGGCCAAGGCGGTCAGCGCGGTGCCGGTCGTGACGTCCCCGGCCGCGGTGGCCGCCGCGGTCCGCGCCGCCACCGGCCGGCCCATCGCACGGCTGCCCATCCGCCCGCAGGCGGCGATCGTCAAACCCCCGGCGTAGGATTTTTGGTCCCCCCGTTGTCCCGCGGGTGCTGCGGCCCGGCTGACGGGCCGTCATACTCCCGGTAACGTCAGTTGTACAACTCGCATCATCTGCGGGTGCATTCGGACAACGGGGGACGTATGACGATACCCATCCGACCCGTGCCGCCGCCCAGGGACGGCGCCCCGCCGGCCTTCCGTACCGAGGCGACGAGGCTGCTCAGCGCCGGGGTCTACTTCGACACCGGCTTCCGCAGCCAGGTCATCGAGGAACTGGTCCAGCACGAGGAGCGCCCGGTCCCGCCGTCGCTCGGCATCGACGCGCTGCCCGTCCTCGCGCACGCGCTGCGCGCCCGCCGCCAGGAGGCGCAGACCGGGGCGTGGCTGCTGCTGATCTGGGCGGCGTTCATCGGCGTGTGGCTGGCCGGCACCGGCTCCGAGACGATGCTGCCCATTCCGTGGTTCGCGGCCTACGCGGCGCTGTGCGCGGTGGCCTGGGTCCGGCGCAGCGCGTCCGGGGTGGGCCTGGCGGTCTTCACCCTGGACCGCGCCATGATCAAGGAGGCCACCCGCGGCCGGCTCAAGCTGCTGCTGCCCGTGGTCACCCCGCTGGTGGGCGTGCTGTACGTGCTGTCGGTGGCCACCGCGCTGCTCAGCGGCCGGGACGCCTGGGCGGGCGCGTTCTTCCCGTTCCTGCTGGCGGTACCGGTCTGGGCCTACCGCGGGCATGTGACCGCCGTGATGTGCCACGAGCTGGGCCGCGCGGCCTACTCGCGGGCGCCCCGCGCGGCACTGGCCGACTCCGCGCAATGGCGGCGGATCGGCGCGGCCATCGACCGCGAGCAGCACTCCCAGCTGACCATCTACGACCCCTTCCGGCCTTTCATCGGCGCCGGCGAGCCCTACGAACCCTGGTCGCTGGCGATGGAGTTGAAGCCGGCCAAGGTGCCGGACGGCGCCCCGCCCGCCCGGCCGCAGCTGCTCGCCGCCCGCGAGGTCATCGAGCTCATCAAGCCCCGGATGACGGCGCTGCGCGACTCCGCCGCGGACAGCAGGGACCGGCTGCGCACGCTGGAGATCGACGAATTCGTCTACCTGCCGGCCGGGTTGAACCGCGCGGAGGTGGTCTACGCGGCGGACGCCGTCGGCCAGCACCTGAAGGACGCGGCCGGCGAGGGCGGCGAGGCGCGCCGCCACTTCCTGCGCATCAGGATCGGCGCATGGGACGAGCAGATCGTCGTGACGGTCCTGGTCCGGGTCCACACCCAGGGAGGCATGCTCGTCCTGGAGGTCGTCCCGCACGTGCTGACCCCCGTGCGGCCGGAGTTCAGGGCCGTGGACGTGATCGAGGCGCGCGGCCAGGCCGACCCGGTCCGGCACGCGCTGCGCGGCCTGATGGCGAGCCCCGGCGCCGGTCTGGCGGCCGGCGCGTGCCTGCTGCGTACCGGCGTCACGGTCTTCCGCACCTGGCTGGCCGACCCGCAGCACGCGCTGCCCGACGGGCCGGCCGCATCGGTGAGGGAGCTGGGCAGCGCGCGGGAGGTCTCGCTCTTCCAGGAAATGGACGTCAGCCGCTATGTGAAGACCGTCCAGGACCGCATCGCCAGCGGTGTGCTGGACGCGCTGCGGTCGAAGGGCTACGCCACGGGCGAGTTCGAGCAGCAGATCGTCAACGTCAGCGGCGGGGTCTACATCGGCGTGATGAGCGGTGGCGCGGTCGCGGCGGGGGAGCGGGCGTCGGCGAAGCACACGGAGGGTGGTGCGTGATGGCGGAGGAATCCGAGGAGCAGGACGCGGCGGAGCCGTCGCGGGAGGCGGCCGGTACGGCGCAGGGCGCGGGCGGTATCGCGATCGGCGTGATGACCGGCGGGGCGGCGGCGGCCGGTACGGGCGCCCGCGCGGAGGACCGCGCCAGGCGGGCCGCGGCGGCCCCGCCGCCCCCTTACGCCGGTCCGCCGGTGTCCGCGCCGCCCGCCGGTATCGGCGTCGGCGCGATGACCGGCGGGGCGGTCGCGGCGGGCCGGGACGCCCGCGCGCTCGACGCCTCGTCGCCGTACGTGGCGGCGTCCGCGGAGTTGGCCGCCGCCGTCGGCGTGCTGCGCGAGCAGCTGCGCGTGCTGGCGCCCAGCGCGGAGACGGCCGAGATCGACGCCGAACTCGCCGGGGCCGAGCGGGAGATCGCCGAGAGCGGCCAGGTGCGGCGCAGTCGGCTGCAGTGGCTGCGCGACCGGCTCGACCTCGGTGCGACAGCCGCGGCCGGGCTCGCCTCCGCGGCGGCGGTCGTCCAGGCGTGCCTGCAACTGCTCGGCTGAAAGGGGGCGGTCGGCATGGCCAGATGGGACGATGAGAATCAGCGCTGGGTGCAGGACCCGCCGCCCGGGTCGGACGGCGGCCTGTTCCCGGTGGACGTACCGCCGCCGGTGGGCGGGCTGTCGCGCGGCAACAGCAGCCGGCGGGTGACGATCGTGGCCGTCGTGGCGGTGCTGCTCTGCGTGGCGGCGGGCGCCGGGCTGTGGGCGCTGGTGGGCGGCAGGGCCGGCTCCGACGCGTCGGAGCGGTCGCCGGACTACTCCATCGGCGCGCCGATGGATCCGACGGACCCGGGCACGGGCGACGGCACGGGCGACGACCCGGTCGGGAGCGACGGCTCGGACGGCTCCGGTACGACGGACGGCTCCGGTACGACCGGTGACACGGCGACCGGCGACACGGCGACGGCGCTGCCGTCCGGCTTCGAGGAGGTCCAGGACCCGGCCGGCTTCACGATCGCCGTGCCCGAGTTCTGGCAGCGCAGCACCAGGGGCGCCAGCGTCTACTACCAGTCCGCGGACGGGGAGAGCCTGATCCAGGTCTACACGCTCGACGGGCCCGAGACGACGCCCTACGAGTCCCTCGCGGCGACCCGGACGACGGTCTCGACGGACGACCAGTACCGGCTGATCGGGCTGCGGTCCGTCACCGACCAGGCGCCCGACGCCGCCGAGCTGGAGTACACGTACGTCCGCGACGACGGTGTCACCCGCCATGTCGTGGACCGGGCCTTCACCGGCCCCGACGACGTGCAGTACGCGCTGCTCGTCGCCGGGCCGGACTCCGACTGGTCGGCCTACCAGCAGGTCTTCCAGGTCCTGCGGGACTCCTTCTGCCCGGACGGCTACTGCTCCGGCTGAGCGGCGGCCGGCGCGGTCAGCGGATCATGCCCGAGGCCATCGCCTTGACCGCCTCCAGCGCCTCGGCCTGGAGGCCGCCGCCGAAGGTGACCCGGGTGGCGCCCAGCGCGCCGAGTTCGCGCGGGGAGGGGCTGCCGGGCCTGCACAGGGCGTTGACGGGGACGCCGACGGCCTCGGCGATGGCGGCGAGGTGGGTCGCGGGGGCGAGGATCGGGTAGACGCAGTCGGCGCCCGCGGCGGCGTAGCGCAGCCCGCGCTCGATGGCCGCGGCCGGCGTCCGCGGCCCCCGCAGGTAGGTGTCGACGCGCGCGTTGATCACCAGTGCCCGCCCGGCCGCCGCGCGGACCTCGGCGAGCCGGTCGGCCTGCCGTTCGGCGTCGAAGAGCGCTGTGCCCGCCGGGTCGGAGTCCTCCAGGTTGCACCCGGCGGCGCCGGCCTCCAGGAGGCGTTCGACCAGCTCGGCGGCGGGCAGTCCGTAACCGGCCTCGACATCGGCGCTCACGGGCACCTCGACGGCCCGGGTGATGCGGCGGATCGCGGCGAACATCTCGTCGGGGGGCGTGCCCTCGCCGTCCTCGTACCCGAGGGACGCGGAGATCCCGGCGCTCGGTGTGGCCAGCGCGGGGAATCCGGCGTCGGCGAAGACCCGCGCGCTGGCCGCGTCCCACGGCCCGGGCAGCACCAGGGGGTCGCCGACCGCCCGCCCGTGGTGCAGCGCCCGCAGCGCGTCCGCGCCGGTCTTGGCCGGCGTTTCCTTCGTTCGCTCCGTCATGCGCCCGACGTTACGGCGTCGCGGCCCGCCGCAGTGCGCCACTGGGCACCGGAAAGTGTGGGCCAGTCACGGGCGGAGCAGGCGGAATCCGGAACAGCCGTCCGCTCGCCGCCGGGCGGCGTCAGGCTCCGGCGACGGTCCGGCCCGGGGCCGGGCGGGGACGGGCCGCCGAACGCTCCGTTCGGCCAGGGCGGAGGTGCGCCGGAGCGCACGCGGAAAAGCGGCCGGCCCGGCACTGTGGAGACAGCGCCGGGCCGGCCGCTTCGCACGGGGCGAGCCCTCTTCCGAGGCCGTGACCGGAATCGAACCGGCGTAACTCGCTTTGCAGGCGAGTCCCTCAACCACTCGGGCACACGGCCGTGTCGTGCGGTGTGCTTCGACCATGGCGGGTGCGGGCGGTCCGGGTCAATGGGGCGTGCGGGGGTGCCATACGACTGCCATACGCCGTTCACACGGGACAGACGCGGCCAGGGGCCAGGGGCCGGGGGAGTAGGACGCAAGGCGGAGGCCGGTACGGTCTCGCGGCAGGGGTGAAATGCCGTATTGCCCCTTACGCTGGGCCGGTGACTGTCGCAGAGGAACGAACCGCCGAAGGCCTGATACCCGGGGAGCGGACGGGCGGCATCCTGGGCCGGGAGTACCGGGCGCTGACGCTCGGGGTGGTCTCGGTGGTGCTGCTGGTGGCGTTCGAGGCCACCGCCGTGAGCACCGCGATGCCGATCGCCGCCCGCGACCTGCACGGCCTGGGGCTCTATGCGTTCGGCTTCTCCGGCTACTTCACGACCTCGCTGCTCGCGATGGTGGTCAGCGGCCAGTGGTGCGACCGCAGCGGGCCGCTGGCGCCGCTGACCGCCGGGATCGCGGCCTTCGCCGCCGGGCTGGTGGTGAGCGGGACGGCCGCCGCGATGAGCACGTTCGTCCTGGGGCGGGCCGTCCAGGGCTTCGGCGGCGGCCTGGTGATCGTCGCGCTGTACGTGGTGGTGGGGCGGGCGTATCCGGAGCGGCTGCGGCCCTCGGTGATGGCGTCGTTCTCGGCGTCCTGGGTGGTGCCGTCGATCGTCGGGCCGCTGGTGTCCGGCACGGTGACGGAGCAACTGGGCTGGCGCTGGGTCTTCCTGGCCATCCCGGCGCTGGTGGTGCTGCCGCTCGCGGTGATGCTGCCCGCGCTGCGGCGTACCGTGGCGGCGCCAGGGAGCCAGGCGGCGGGGCCGCGGCCCGGTATGGACGGCCGGCGGATCTGGCTCGCGGTCGCGCTCGCCGTCGGCGCGGTGCTGCTCCAGTACGCGGGCCAGGACCTGCGGCCGGTCTCGGCACTGCCCGCGCTGGCCGGTGCGGCCCTGCTCGTGCCGGCCGCGCGGCGGCTGCTGCCGCCCGGCACCTTCCGGGCGGCCCGCGGGCTGCCCACGGTGGTGCTGATGCGCGGCCTGGCGGCCGGCACCTTCGCCGCCGCCGAGACCTTCATCCCGCTGATGCTGGTCACCCAGCGCGGCCTGTCGGCGACGATGGCCGGCCTGTCGCTCGCGGGCGGCGGCCTGACCTGGGCGCTCGGCTCTTACGTGCAGGCCAGGCCGCGCTACGAGCCGGTGCGCGAGCGGCTGGTGCGGATCGGCATGGCGCTGTCGGCCGCCGCGATCGCGGCGGTGCCGCTGACGCTGGACCACGCCGTGCCGGTGTGGATCGTCGCGGTCGCCTGGTGCCTGGCGGGCCTGGGGATGGGGATGGTGATCTCCACCCTGACGGTGCTGATGATGCGGATGTCCCGGCCGCAGGACGCGGGCACCAACTCCGCGGCCCTCCAGGTCTCCGACGCCCTCGCCAACGTCGTGCTGGTCGCCGCCGCCGGTACGGTCTTCGCGGCCCTCGGCGGCGGCTCCCCGGCCCCTTCGGCGACCGCCGGGGCCACCGCGGCGGTCACCGCCCACCCGGCCGCCTTCGCCGCCGTCTTCCTGCCCGCCGCGGTCCTCGCCCTGGTCGCGGCGGCGGTCGCGGCCCGGCTGCGCGGCGGCGGGCAGCCGGCGGCGGCGCGGCCCGGGAAGGCGGTGTGACATCGGTCGCACCCCAGGCGGGGCCGGTGCCGGACGCCGGGGCCCGGGCCGCGGGCCGGTACGCTGAGGCGGTTTTCGTACGGGCCGCGCACCGGGACCTGGGGGCGGCCGCCGCTCTACCCTCGCCGGAGACCGTGACTACCACCGCCTCGCACCCCCACCACCTGTCCCCCGCCTTCCCCGGCCGTGCGCCCTGGGGAACGGCGAACAAGCTGCGGGCCTGGCAGCAGGGGGCCATCGACGCCTATGTCGCGCGCCAGCCGCGGGACTTCCTGGCGGTGGCGACCCCCGGCGCGGGCAAGACGACCTTCGCGCTGTCGCTCGCGTCGTACCTGCTGCACAACCACATGGTCCAGCAGATCACCGTGGTGGCGCCGACCGAGCACCTCAAGACGCAGTGGGCGGACGCGGCGGCGCGGATAGGGATCAAGCTCGACCCGCAGTACAGCGCGGGTCCCGTGGGCCGCGAATACCACGGCGTCGCGGTGACGTACGCGGGCGTCGGGGTGCGGCCGATGCTGCACCGCAACCGGTGCGAGCAGCGCAAGACGCTGGTGATCCTGGACGAGATCCACCACGCGGGCGACAGCAAGTCCTGGGGCGAGGCGTGCCTTGAGGCCTTCGACCCGGCGGCCAGGCGGCTCGCGCTGACCGGTACGCCGTTCAGGTCGGACACCAACCCGATCCCGTTCGTGGCGTACGAGGAGGGCAACGACGGCATCCGGCGCAGCTCGGCCGACTACACCTACGGCTACGGCAACGCGCTCGCCGACGGTGTCGTCCGCCCGGTGATCTTCCTGTCCTACAGCGGCAACATGCGCTGGCGCACCAAGGCGGGCGACGAGATCGCCGCCCGGCTGGGCGAGCCGATGACCAAGGACGCGACCGGGCAGGCCTGGCGGACCGCGCTCGCGCCGACCGGCGACTGGATCCCCAATGTGCTCAAGTCCGCCGACCAGCGGCTGACCGAGGTCCGCAAGGGCATCCCGGACGCGGGCGGCCTGGTCATCGCCACCGACCAGGACTCGGCCCGCGCGTACGCCAAGCTGCTCAGGGAGCTGACCGGGCACAAGCCGACCGTGGTGCTGTCCGACGACACGGGCGCCTCCAAGCGCATCGAGGAGTTCAGCGCCTCGCAGGACCGCTGGATGGTCGCGGTGCGGATGGTGTCCGAGGGCGTGGACGTGCCGCGGCTGGCGGTCGGGGTCTACGCCACGACGATCTCGACGCCGCTGTTCTTCGCGCAGGCGGTGGGCCGTTTCGTACGGTCGCGGCGGCGCGGCGAGACCGCGTCGGTGTTCGTACCGACCATCCCGATGCTGCTGGACTTCGCCAATGAGATGGAGGTCGAGCGCGACCATGTGCTCGACAAGCCGAAGAAGGCCGGCGAGGAGGACCCGTTCGCCGAGGAGGACAAGCTCCTCGCGGACGCCGAGAAGGCCGAGGACGAGGACACCGGGGACGACCAACTGCCCTTCGAGGCGCTGGAGTCCGACGCGGTCTTCGACCGGGTCCTCTACGACGGCGCCGAATTCGGCATGCAGGCGCACCCCGGCAGCGAGGAGGAGCAGGACTACCTCGGCATCCCCGGGCTGCTGGAGCCCGACCAGGTGCAGATACTGCTCCAGCGGCGGCAGGCCCGGCAGATCGCGCACAGCCGCAAGAAGCCGGACGACGAGGCCGACCTGCTGGAGCTTCCGGCCGATCGGCGCCCGGTCGTCTCGCACCGGCAGCTGCTGGAACTGCGAAAGCAGTTGAACACCCTGGTCGCCGCGTACAACCATCAGAGCGGCAAGCCGCACGGCGTGATCCACACCGAGCTGCGCCGGACCTGCGGGGGGCCGCCGAGCGCCGAGGCGACCGCCGGACAGCTCGGCGAACGGATCAAGAAGGTACAGGAATGGGCCACCCGAATGCGGTGATTTCCGCCCTGTTACAGGGATATGAAAAGCGACGAGGTGTCATCGGAGTGCCCGGATTGTGGACGACCTCTTCCGCTGAGCGGTACAACCTCGCTACCGTGCCGATCACGCACGCGCCGTGGCAGAGCCGCCGCGGAGCGCAGCCGGTAAGCCGACAACCGGCGGCCTCTCCGCGCACTGCCGCGGGACCGGTGGTGCGTCGTCTTTGTGACAAGCGCCGCCGATTCTATGAGGAGGGGGCGTCGTGACCGCGGAGACGTCTCAGACACTGGACCGGGGCCTGCGGGTCCTGAAGCTGCTCGCCGACACCGATCACGGCCTGACCGTGACCGAGTTGGCGGCCAAACTCGGGGTGAACCGGACGGTGGTCTACCGGCTGCTCGCCACCCTCGAACAGCACTCGCTGGTCCGCCGCGACCTCGGCGGGCGCGCCAGAGTCGGGCTCGGAGTGCTCGGACTGGCCCACCAGGTCCACCCGTTGCTGCGGGAGGCGGCGCTGCCCGCGCTGCGCTCGCTCGCCGAGGACATCGGGGCGACCGCCCATCTCACCCTGGTCGACGGCAGCGAGGCGCTGGCCGTCGCCGTGGTCGAGCCGACCTGGACCGACTACCACGTCGCCTACCGCACCGGCTTCCGCCACCCGCTGGACCGGGGCGCGGCGGGCCGGGCGATCCTGGCCGGCCGCGGCATGCAGCCGACGCCCGACGGGAGCCGCTGGGAGCGCTTCGCGGACGCCCATGAGAGCCAGGACGACCGTGAGGGGCACGAGGGCCGTGACGGCGGCCAGGACCCGGCGGACGACGACGGCAGCGCCATGGTGCGGATCGGCACCGCCCCGGTCGCCACCAGCCTGGCCACCGACCAGGTCCGCTACGTCCTGACGCACGGCGAGCTGGAGGCCGGCGCGAGCGGCGCCGCCGCCCCGCTGCTCGGGGTGCCGGGGGTGGAGGGCAGCGTCGGTGTGGTGATGCTCTCCGAGGCCGTACCCGAGCGGGTCGGGCCGCGGGTGGTGGAGGCGGCGACCGAGGTGTCGGACGCACTGCGCTGACCCGGTGGGGGAACGGGCGGGTTCGGGGCCGGCGCGGCGGTGAAATAAGGTCGGGCGCATGCCTAAGCTCTCCCGCCGGTCCCTGACCCTCGCCGCGTGCGCGGCGGTCGTGGCCGCACTGCTGGCCGTGGCCGCCTTCGCGCCGCTGCCGGTGTCCATCGTCCAGCCGGGGCTGACCGCGAACGTCCTGGGCGCCAACGGGGGCACCCAGGTCATCACGGTCAGCGGGGCTCCGGTGCGCACCACCAGCGGGCAGCTGCGGCTGGTCACCATCGCGGCGACCTCGCCGGACGCCTCGGTGCACTTCATCGACGTGGCCAGGGCCTGGTTCCGCACCAGCCAGGCCGCGATGCCGCGCGACTCGGTCTATCCCAGCGGCGGCTCGGTCAAGGCGATCGAGAAGGCCAACCTCAAGGAGATGACCGACTCCCAGCAGGCGGCCACCGCCGCCGCGCTCAGCCACCTGGGCCTGTCGCCGTCGAAGGTCAGGGTCGAGCTGCGGCTCGCCGACGTCGGCGGCCCCAGCGCAGGGCTGCTGTTCACCCTCGGCATCATCGACAAGATCAACGGCAACGGGCACGGCGGCGACCTCACCGGCGGCCGGGTCATCGCCGGCACCGGCACCATCGACGCGGCGGGCAAGGTCGGCGCGGTCGGCGGCGTACCGCTCAAGGAGCAGGCCGCCCGCAGGGACGGCGCCACCGTCTTCCTGGTGCCGCGCGCCGAGTGCGCCGACGCCACCGCGGAGCTGCCCGCGGGACTGCGGCTCATCCCGGTCGACACGCTGGACGGCGCCCTGACGGCGCTGGCCGCGCTCGACGCGGGCAGGAAGACCCCGGCCTGCTGACAGCCGCTCTCAGGCGGGCCTGGGCGCCGCGACGGGGGCCGCGGCGGCGGCCTCCTGCCCGGGCGGCGTGTCCCAGTGCCGGAAGGCGGGCAGCACCAGCGGGCTCAGGGTGGTCAGCAGATACACCGCGCTGACCGTCGCCATACCGGTCCGCAGACCCGCGTACTGCACGAGGAAGCCGCCGAGCAGGCCGCCCAGCGGCACCGCTGTCAGCACGCCCGAGGTGACCGCGCCGAAGACCCGGCTGCGCAGCCGCTCGGGAACCAGCCGGACCATCTCGGTGCCGATGATCGGGTTCAGCACGCCCGCGAACAGCCCACTCACCGCGCAGGCCACCACCAGCGGGGTCAGCCCCGGCAGGAAGGCGGCGACCGCGGACTTGGGGAAGCCGCAGGCCAGGAAGGCGCCGATGAACAGGCCGCGCTGGGAGACCCGGTGCCCGAAGGCGCCGTAGAGCAGCGAGCCGGTCAGCGCGGCGCCCGCGAAGACGCCCGAGACCACGCCGATGGCCGTCGCGCCGCCCAGGTGCTCCCTGGCGTCGACCGGCAGCAGCACCGCCGACCACGCCTGGTCCAGCGCGTTGGTCACCATCACCATCACCACGACGGCGAACAGCAGCCGGGCGCCCACCAGGTACGCGTACCCCTCGCGCAGCTCGGCGAGATAGCCGTGCCCCGCCTTCTTCCCCGCCGCCTTCCCTGTCGCCTTCTCCGGCGCCTTCCGCAGGCCGCGCCCGGGGGCGGGCTCGCCGCGTACGCCCAGGCCGATCAGCAGCGCGGAGGCGGCGAAGGTGGCCGCGTCCACCAGCAGCGCGTCGGCGGCGCCGGTCACCGAGATGAGCAGGCCGGCCAGCGGCGCGCCGAGCATCCGCGCACCGCGGGAGGCACCCTCGTACGCGCTGGAGGCCCGCGCCACGGTGGTGCCCGCGCGGGCCGCGAGCCGCGGCATCAGCACCTCGCGCGCGGTCTCGCCCGGCGCGTGGAAGAGCCCGTTGACGGCGACCAGGGCCAGCAGCCACCCGTACGACAGGCCGCCGGCCATGTGCAGCGCCGGGATCGCGCCGATCGCCACCGCGCACACCGCGTCGGACACCACGCTGCTGACCGCCAGGCCGAGCCGGTCGATCAGCGGGCCGCCGAGCAGCGCGGCCAGCACCACCGGCAGCGTCGAGGCGAAGGCGGTGAGGCCGGCCCTGGCCGGGCTGCCGGTGCTCTGCAGCACGAACCAGGGCACGGCGACGAGCGTGAGCATGTTGCCGGTGACGGATATGACGTTGGCGGTGAGCAGGACGGCCAGCGGGCGGCGGTCGCGGGCGCTGTCGGACATGGGATTCCCCCCGTGGGATTCGTCGCGGGCGCGCGGTCAGTCGGCGCGGCGCGGGAAGGCGTGCAGGTGGATGCGGACCCGGGCGGCGGACGCGGTGGGGTCCGGCAGGCGGTCGCGGTAGGACTCGATCAGCTCGTGCACCCGGCGGCCCATCTCCTCGGCCAGCTCAGGGGTCAGCCGGATGGTGAAGTCGCTGACGTCCCAGGCGTTCTGCCACTCCTGCGGCCACTCGTGCATGGTGCCGAGCCAGGTCGTCAGCTGCTCGGAGTGCGCCGCCGCGTGCTCGTAGAGGAAGGCGTTGAGCGCGCCGCGCACCTCGGGGTCGGGGTGGCGGATGAACTCCTCCATGCTGTCCACCCGGCTGCCCCGGTGCACCGACTTCCACCAGCGCTCGCGGCCCGTGCCGCGGTCCGGGTCGTCGGTGACGAAGCCGTACGCGGCGAGCTGCCGCAGGTGGTAGCTGGTGGCGCCGCTGGACTCGCCGAACCGGGCGGCCAGGCCCGACGCGGTGGCCGGGCCGTCCTCGCGCAGGGCGGCCAGCAGCCGCATCCGCAGCGGGTGCGCGAGGCCGCGCAGGGTGCGCGGATCGAGCGGCGGTACGTCGGCGGGGCGCGCGTCGGCCGGCGGTACGTCTGGGGGCGGCGGTTCGTCGGCCGCGGGGGTGTCGTCGGGCACGCTCGCAGGCTAAGCAATGCAAAGGTTGCTTTGCAACAGTTTTTGCAAAGCAACCTTTGCATCCGGGGCGCGCGGTCCGGCCGGAGGCCCGGGCGGCCCGGGGCGTGTCGTCCGCATCATCGGGCTGACCGGATGAGGTGTCTGCGAGCTGGAGTCCGGCGAGGTGGAGGGTCGCGGTCCTGGCGCAACGCCCCAGAGCTTCCGCCCGGGCGGGCGCGGCCGTGCCCCCGTCGGCCCCGCCCGGAACCGGGGGTCGGGTTCGAGACAATGCGTCCATACCGGTTGTCGCTGCGACCGGCGATGCCAAAAGATGGTGCGCGGGACGAAACCCGGGGACAGGGGTTCGACCCCGGCATTCTCCGAATGCGGTCACGCGAACGGTTCCACGAACGAATCAGCAGACGACGAGGGGTGGATCATGCGCCGTTGGAAGACGTTCAGTGCGATCACGGGTCTGGCGCTGGGGATGGGGGGCATCGCGGCGGTGGCCGCGCCGGCGGCGTCGGCGGCGTCCGTGCGGCCGGCGACCGTCTACTGCTTCACGAGCCAGGGGACGAACTGGGGGTCGGCCAGCTGCCAGACCTCGTCGTCCGGCAGCAACGGCTGGCAGCTCGTGGTGCACTGCACGAACCAGTCCAACCCGGCCATCACGACCACGGTCACGGGCCAGTGGCACTCCGGCGCCGGCACCGACACCCTCTACTGCCCGACGGGCTACTACGCGGCCTACGAGCAGATCAACAACCTCAACTAGGGCCTTTCGCTCGGATCATCCGATCCGGTCCGAAGGTGCCGCTGACCGATGCGCAGGGGGCGCGGATCGGGCCGGTGCTGCCGGACCGCCAGCGTGCGGTGGCCGGCCTGGATCGCGTCTTCGGGCGCGGATCGGGCCGGTGCTGCCGGACCGGACGCCCGGCCGACAAGGCGTACTCCTTCCGCGCCGTCCGCGGTCACCCGCTCGGACGCGGTGTCCGGGCGGTCCCGCTCAGACGTCCCGGGCGGCCTGCTCCACCAGGGGGATGATCCGCAGCGGGACCGGATTCTCCATCACGATCGCGGTCGCCGCGCGCACGATGCCGTCGAAGCCGACCACCTTGTCGATCACCCGCTGCAGATCAGCGTTCGACCGGGCCACCAGCCGGCACAGCATGTCGCCCTCGCCGGTCGTGGTGTGCAGCTCCAGCACCTCGGGCACCGACGCCAGATGGGCGCGGATGGCCGCGCCCTGCCCCTGCGTGATCTCCAGCGTCGCGAACGCCGTCACCGGATAGCCCAGTGCCGCCGGATCCACCTGCGGGCCGAAGCCCCGGATCACCCCGTGCGACCGCAGCCGGTCCAGCCGGGCCTGCACGGTGCCGCGTGCCACCCCCAGCCGCCGCGAGGCTTCCAGTACGCCTATTCGCGGCTCCAGGTCCAGCAGGGTGATCAGCCGCCCGTCCAGCGCGTCGATGCCCATTGCCGCCCGCCCTTCCCCTGGCCGTGCATGCTGCACAGATTGACCCGTTGATCGTGCGCCCGGGTGTACAGCATGTCCAGTGAAAACCGGAACTGTTGCGCACCCTGAGCGGCGGCGGGACGCTTTTGCCATGACTGAGACCAAGGACGCCAAGGACGCCTTCCCGGTGAAGGGCATGGACGCGGTGGTCTTCGCGGTGGGCAACGCGAAGCAGGCCGCGCACTACTACTCGACCGCGTTCGGAATGCGCAGGGTGGCGTACTCGGGACCGGAGAACGGCAGCCGCGAGACCGCCTCCTACGTCCTGGAGTCGGGCGGCGCGCGCTTCGTCCTCACGTCCGTCATCAAGCCGGCCACCGACCGCGGGCGCTTCCTCGCCGACCACGTGGCCGCCCACGGCGACGGTGTCGTCGACCTCGCCATCGAGGTCCCCGACGCCCGCGCCGCCTACGCCTACGCCGTCGCCCACGGCGCGCGCGGCCTCGCCGAGCCGTACGAGCTCAAGGACGAGCACGGCACCGTGGTGCTCGCCGAGATCGCCACCTACGGCGAGACCCGGCACACCCTGGTCGACCGCACCGGCTACGACGGCCCCTACCTGCCCGGCTACGACGCGGTCCAGCCGGTCGTGGAACCGCCCGCCCGGCGGTACTTCCAGGCCATCGACCACTGCGTCGGCAACGTCGAACTCGGCCGTATGAACGAGTGGGTGGGCTTCTACAACCAGGTCATGGGCTTCACCAACATGAAGGAGTTCGTCGGCGACGACATCGCCACGGAATACTCCGCCCTCATGTCGAAGGTCGTGGCCGACGGCACCCTCAAGGTCAAATTCCCGCTCAACGAGCCGGCGGCGGGCAAGAAGAAGTCCCAGATCGACGAGTACCTGGAATTCTACGGAGGGCCGGGGGTCCAGCACATCGCGCTGGCCACGAACGACATCGTCGCCTCGGTGCGGGAGATGCGGGCGGCGGGCGTCGAGTTCCTGGACACCCCCGACTCGTACTACGACACGCTCGGGGAGTGGGTCGGCGACACGAGGGTGCCGCTGGAGCTGCTCCGCGAGCTGAAGATCCTGGCGGACCGGGATGAGGACGGGTATCTGCTGCAGATCTTCACCAAGCCGGTGCAGGACCGGCCGACGGTCTTCTTCGAGATGATCGAGCGCCACGGGTCGATGGGCTTCGGCAAGGGCAATTTCAAGGCGCTCTTCGAGGCGATCGAGCGCGAGCAGGCCCGCCGCGGCAACCTCTGACCCCCGGCCGCGGGGCTCGTGCGGCTCCCCTTGCGGCAGGGGCGCCCATCCCGGGGGCGCGGGGAACGGCGCGCTCAGCCGGCCACCGGCCGGGGGTCCGGGGCGGACCGAGGAGACCCTTCGGGCCCGGAGCCGACCCGCGCCCCCGGTGGGGGCTGGCCGCGCAGTTCCCCGCGCCCCTTGGAGGGCGCCCTCTCCCGCGGCGGAAGCGCCGAGCCCCCGTGCCCGGGAGGGGGCCGCCCTACGCGGTGGGACCGCGGAAGCGCCGTACCCGGTGGGGCACCCCCTTCGGCGGACCGCGGAACCCCGGGCCCGGGAGGGGCGGGGGGATTCCCCCCCGGGGCGCCTGCTGCGAGGCTGACCGCATGGACGACGTGATCAAAGAGCTGACGGCGGGCCTGCCCGCCACCTCCGTACTGACCGACCCGGAGGTCACCGCCTCCTACGCCCACGACATGGCGAGCTTCTCCGCCGCGGGCACGCCCCTGGCCGTGGTGCTGCCGCGAACCGTCGAAGAGGTCCAGCACGTCATGCGCACGGCGACCGCCGCCAACGTGCCGGTGGTGCCGCAGGGCGCGCGGACCGGGCTGTCCGGCGGGGCCAACGCCGTCGACGGCTGCATCGTGCTGTCGCTGCGCAAGATGGACCGGATCGTCGAGATCGACCCGGTCGACCGGATCGCGGTGGTCGAACCCGGCGTCGTCAACGCGGTGTTGTCCAGGGCGGTCGCCGAGCACGGCCTGTACTACCCGCCGGACCCGTCGAGCTGGGAGCAGTGCACCATCGGCGGCAACATCGGCACCGGCGCGGGCGGCCTGTGCTGCGTCAAGTACGGCGTCACCGCCGAGTACGTCCTCGGCCTCGACGTCGTCCTCGCGGACGGCCGGCTGCTGAGCACCGGGCGGCGTACGGCCAAGGGGGTCGCGGGCTACGACCTGACCCGGCTGTTCGTGGGCTCCGAGGGCACCCTCGGCGTCGTGGTGAAGGCGGTCGTCGCCCTCAGACCGGCGCCGCCGCAACAGCTCGCGCTGGCCGCCGAGTTCCCCTCCTCCGCCGCCGCGTCCGCCGCGGTCTGCGCGATCATGGAGGGCGGCCACGTGCCGTCGCTGCTGGAGCTGATGGACGCCACCACCGTCCGCGCGGTCAACGCGATGACGAACATGGGGCTCCCGGAGTCCACCGAGGCGCTGCTGCTCGCCGCCTTCGACACCCACGACCCGGCGGCCGACCTGGCCGCGCTCGGCGCGCTGTGCACGGCCGCCGGGGCCACCGAGGTGGTGCCGGCCGAGGACGCTGCGGAGTCGGAACTGCTGCTCCAGGCGCGGCGGTTGTCGCTCACCGCGCTGGAGAAGCTGTCCACGGCCACGATGATCGACGACGTGTGCGTACCGCGCGCCCGGCTCGGCGAGATGCTGGACGGGGTCGCGGCGATCGCCGCGAAGTACGCCCTCGTGATCGGCGTGTGCGCGCACGCCGGGGACGGCAACACCCACCCCGTGGTCTGCTTCGACGCGCACGATCCCGACGAGTCCCGGCGGGCCAGGGAGTCCTTCGACGAGATCATGGCCCTCGGCCTGGCGCTGGGCGGCACCATCACCGGCGAGCACGGGGTGGGCCTGCTGAAGAAGGACTGGCTGGCCCGCGAACTCGGCCCCCTCAGCCTGGAGTTGCAGCGCGGCATCAAGGCCGTCTTCGACCCGCTCGGGCTGCTGAACCCGGGCAAGGTTCTCTGACGGCGCTCACGCACCCGGGTCGGGGCTGTCGTCCGTGCGGTTCTGCCGGGGGGTCTCTCCGGGCCGGCAGGGGCCGGAGGAGGGCTTGCCGAGCCACAGCTCGTCACCGGCGGCTGGGGCCAGCAGCCGGCTCAAACCGTCGTCCATGCTCAGCTGTTCGTGCTCGGTGCCCGGCGGCACCACCCGCAGTGTGCGCTCCAGCCAGGCCGCGACCGGCGAGGACGGCGCTTCGAGCAGTGCCTCGCCGTCCGGCGAACTGAGCGCCAGGCACAGCACACTGCGGCCGTTGACCTTCGTCGGCCAGATCCGCACATCGCCGTGCCCGCACGGCCTGAACACCCCCTCGACGATCAGCTCGCGTGCGAACGTCCAGTGCACGGGCGCGTCGGAGCCCACATGGAAGGTGACGTGCACGGCGAACGGGTCGTCCGTGCGGTAGACCAGCCTGGCCGGTACGGAGATGCTGCGCTCGGGTGACAGCACCAACTGCATCTCAAGCTCGCGTTCCACCACGGTCTGCATCGAGTCGACGTCCTTTCCTTGGCGCGGCGGCCCCTCTTGGCGGGTTTCGCGATCGGGGCCAGCACCTGGAGAGAGCGCGTGCCTCTCCCACCATTACGCGGCTTCACGGGATTAGGTTCAACTTTCCTGAACAGGGGGCGCGCGGCGGCGTATGCGGGTAATGACGTGTCGTAGAGGGTGGTGTACGGCGGCGCGCTCCCGCAGGGTCCACAGGTCTGGTATGTCTGGACGCTGCACACCCCGGCCGAGCAGATACGGAACCTGTGAACCATGAGCGCACCTCCTTCTGGCTCCTCCGGTTCTTCGTCGTCCGGCTCCCCGGCGCCGGGCTACTACCCGGACCCGTCCATTCCGAACTACATCCGGTACTGGAACGGCTCCTCCTGGGTGCCGGGTACGAGCCGGCCCGCGCCGGCGGGGGCGCACCCCGGGGTCGCGCAGCCCGCGATGGACGAGTCGGGCCCGATGTTCCTGGACGCCGATCCCACGGCTCCCGCCGCCGTGCAGGGCACCCCGGAAGCGCCCGAGCCCTCGCTTTCGCCTGAGCCGCCGCCGGCGCCCGCGTCCGCGTGGCCCGTACAGGCCGCGCCCGGCAGCGGGCTGCCACCGATCTCGTGGGGGGCGGCGGCCCAGCACCCGCAGTCGCGGCCGCCGGTGCAGGCCGGGCACCGGCCGCCGGCGGCCACGCCGGTGCCGGCGTCCCCCGAGCCGCCCGCCTGGAGCCGGCCGGCGCCGCGCTCGGGGGGCGTGCCCGCGCAGACGCCCGCGCCCTGGGCCGAGCAGGTGCACGAGCTGGCCCAGGAGGGCGTGATCCCCTGGCGTCCGGTCGCCGCCGACCCCTTCGGCAGCGCGAGCGCGCTGGAGCGGCCCGCCGGGCTGACCCGGCGGTTCGCCGCGCGGGTGGTGGACACGGTGCTCTTCGCCGCGGTCACCGGGGCGGCGGCGCTGCCGCTGGGCTCGGCGGCGTACCACCACGCGAAGGACAAGGTGGACGCGGCCAAGCTCACCGGGAAGACGGTCAGGGTGTGGCTGCTCGACGCCACGACCGGCGCGGAGCTGGCCGCGGTGCTCCTGGCCGCGCTGCTCGCCGGGGTCCTGCTGGAAGTGCTGCCCACCGCCAAGTGGGGGCGCACGCTCGGCAAGAAGCTGGTCGGGCTCAAGGTGCTCGACATCGAGGCCCAGCAGCCGCCCGCCTTCGGCGCGAGTCTGCGGCGCTGGCTGGTCCGTACGCTGCTCAATCTCTTCGCCGTCGGCGTGGTCGGTGTCGCCTGGTGCGTGTTCGACCGCCCGTGGCGCCAGGGCTGGCACGACAAGGCCGCGCACACGTTCGTCTCCGCGTCCTGACCTTCCGCCCGTACCGGGGCGCGGGTCGCCACCGGCCCGGAGGGGCTGTCGCCGTCGCATCCGGACCGCCGGCCCGCGGCGGGTCGCTCGCGCAGTTCCCCGCGCCCCTGTAGCGCACCCCTTCCGTAGGGGACCCCGGCCCCGCACCGGCCGGCGGGAGGGGGCGGGTCGCCCGGATGGGTAGCGG
>NZ_JAJSYW010000081.1:0-28798 GCF_036815005.1 Streptomyces sp. IBSBF 2435
GTCGGGGCCCGCGCCCCGGGCGCGGCCGCGGCGGGGGGCCGTCGCCGTTCGGTTGCGGGAGTCGTGCGGGGGCCACGGGGCCGGCGGCGGTCCCGGAGTCCGCGGGGGGCGCGGCGCCGGCCGCCAGCTCCTCGATCAGCGCGGCGAAGCGGTCGGCCAGTCGCTGGGTGGTGGAGGCGGTGAACATGTCCGTCCTGGCGGTGACCGAGACGGTCATCGCGTCCGCGTCGTCGGCCACGTCGAGCACGAGGTCGAAGCGGGAGGTCCCGGGGTCCAGCGGGTGTTCGACGCAGTCGACCCCCGGCAGGTCCAGGCCGCCGAGCAGGCTGGAGCGGTGGGAGAACATCACGTCGAACAGCCGGGGACCGCCGCCGCCCCGGTCGGGCCGCGTGTCCTCCACGACGGTCTCGAACGGCACGTGCTGATGGGCGTACGCCTCGGCGCACAGATCACGGACCCGGGCCAGCAGCCCGGGGAAAGCGGGCTCGGCGCCGGCCGGACCCACGTCCACCGGCAGCACCATGACGTTGCCGAAGTTGCCGATCAGCGGCTCGAACTCGGGCCGGGGGCGCCGCACCACGGGAGTGCCGAACGGTATCCGGCCGGTCGCACCGTGCCGGCGCAGCAGCAGGGCGGCAGCCGCCAGCAGCGCCATGTACGGCGAGGCGCGGCCGGCGCGCGCCAGCGCCCGTACGCCCTCGGTGGCCTCGCGCGACACCGCGGCCCGGCGCCTGACCCCGTGCCGGGGCGCCCGGGCGGGGCGCGGCTGGTCGGCGGGCAGGCGTACGGGTCCGCCGGGTCCGGCCAGCAGCCGCCGCCAGTGGGCGCGCGAGTCCTCGAAGCGGGGGCCGCGCAGCTCCTCGGCCTCCCACCGGGCGAAGTCCGCGTACTGCCGGGGTGCGGGCCCGCCCCGCGGCGAACCGCGGTAGGCCGCGGACACCTCGCCCAGCAGGATCTCCCACGACAGGTCGTCGCAGGCGATGTGGTGGATCGTCAGGAACAGCAGGTGCTCCCGCGGCCCCGCGCGCAGCAGCAGCAGACGCAGCGGCAGGTCGCGGGCGAGGTCGAACGGCACGTCGGACCAGGCCCGCACCACCGCGTCCGGGCTCCCGTCACCGGCCCCGCCGGGCAGTTCGCGGATCTCGAACGGGACGGCGGCCCCGGCGGGGGCGGCGACCTGCACCGCCTCGTCCGGCGTGCTTCCCCGGTAGAGGGTCCGCAGCACTTCGTGGCGGCGGCTCACGCTCTCGAACGCCGCCCCCAGCCGCGCCCCGTCCAGCTCCCCGGTCAGCCGCACCCCGATGGTGAGGTGGTACGCGGGATCGTCGGGCGCCAGCCGGTGCAGGAACCACATCCGGCGCTGCGCCGAGGACAGCGGCGCGGGCAGCCGGGGACCCCGTGCCGCCTCGGGCGCCGGCGCGGCGCCGGCCAGACCCTGGCCGGCCAGCGTACGCCGCAGCAGTTCCCGCCTGCGCTCCTCCAGCGTCGGCTCGCCGCTCATGACGCCACCCCCGGCGGGACCTGTCCGGCGGCCAGTTCGGCGTCGAGCTGCTCGGGGCTGAGGTCGGCCACGTACAGGTGCACCGCGGCGATCTGCGCCATCCGGCCCGGCTCCGACTCCTCCTCGGTCAGCGCCCGCGCCATCCCGACCACGTCGGAGGTGGCCATCAGGGCGCGCGGCGACAGTTCCTCGTCGGGGAAGGTCTCGCGCAGCCGGGCCAGCATGCGGGCACCGACCAGCGAGTCGCCGCCCAGGGCGAAGAAGTTGTCGCGCGGTCCCACCCGGGGCAGGCCGAGCGCGGAGGCCCAGGTCCTGGAGAGCAGTTCGACCAGCGGGTCGCCGGCCGCCCCCTCGTCCTCGGCGGGTCCGGCCGCCCGCGCGCTCGCCGCCGTACGCGCCAGGGACTCCCGGTCCACCTTCCCGTTGCGGGTCAGCGGCAGGTCCGCGCACAGCGTGATGCCGCCCGGCAGGAGGTGGGCGGGCAGCAGCGTGCCGAGGTGGGTGCGCAGCTCATCGGCCCCGGGCTCCGGCAGGCCGCGGACCGGGACGACGAACGCCGCCAGCCCCCGGTGCCCGGCCAGGCCGTCGCGCCGCACCGGCACCACGGCGGCACCGGCGACCGCGGGATGCGCGGCCAGCGCCGCCTCCACCTCCGCCGGCTCCACGCGGCGCCCGGCGATCTGCACCTGGCCGTCGCTGCGGCCCACGAACTCGATCACCCCGTCGGGGCGGTAGCGCCCGAGGTCGCCGCTGCGGTAGAGCCGCTCCCCGGTCCGCGGGTGGGTGACGAAGGCGGCGGCGGTGGCCTGCGGGCTGCCGAGGTAGCCGCGGGCCACCCCCGGTCCCGAGCAGTACAGCTCCCCCGTGACGCCCTCGGGCCGGTCGCGCAGCGCCCGGTCCAGCACGTGGTAGCGGGTGTTGGCGATCGGGGTGCCGTAGGGGACGGACGTCCAGCCCGGGTCGATGTCCTTCACGGGATACCAGATGTTCCACAGGGTGGTCTCGGTCGGGCCGCCGACCGAGACCAGCCGGGCCCCGGGGAAGCGCCGCGGCAGCTCCCGGGCGGTCGGCAGCGGGATCCAGTCGCCGCCGAGGAAGGCCAGCCGCAGATCGCCGGGGGCGCCGTCCAGCGGCGTCGCGGTGTCGGTGAGCCGGCCGAGCAGCATCTCCATCATGGCCGGCACCGAATTCCACACGGTCACCCGGTGGCGGGCCATCAGGTCCGCCCAGTGCGCGGGGTCGGTCCTGCGGGCCGCGTCGGGAAGGACCAGCGTCCCACCGGCGCCCAGCACTCCGAAGATGTCGAACAGCGACATGTCGTGGTGGAGCGCGGTCACCCCCAGGCACCGGTCGCCGGGGCCGATCCCGAAGTGCTCGACGGTCTCCCGCAGGCAGTTCACCACTCCCCGGTGCTCGATCATCACCCCCTTCGGGGTGCCGGTCGTCCCGGAGGTGAACAGGACGTAGGCCAGGTCGGAGGGGTCGCGCGGCGGCGGCAGGAGCCCGTCGCCGTAGGCGTCCAGGTCCGCGGGGCCGTCCGCACGCAGCACCGGCCACGGGCCGCCCGGCACGGCGCCGGCCAGCGGGGCGTGGGTGAGCACGGCAGCCGGACCGGCGGCCGCCAGCAGCAGCCGGAGCCGGTCGGACGGCGACTCGGGGTCCAGCGGCACATAGGCACAGCCCGCCAGGAGTGCCGCGAGCGCCGCGACCACCTGCTCCTCGCTCTTGTCGAACAGCAGGCCGACCAGCGCGCCCGGGGCCACCCCCGGCTCGCCGCCCAGCCGCCGGGCCAGCCCGGTGGCCCGCGCGAGCAGGTCGCCGTAGCTCAGCGTCCCGGACGCGCTCACCAGCGCGGGCGCCTGCGGCTGCCGCGCCGTCTGCCGCAGGAACGCGTCCTGCACCAGCTCGTGCGGCACCGGCCGCCGCGCGCCCTGCGCCCGCAGCCGGCGTGCCGCCTGCTCGGGCGGCAGCAGGCCGAGGTCGTCCAGCTCCCAGACCGCGGGATCGTCCGCGAGACGCGTCAGGAGCGCGGTCCACGCGCCGAACATCGCGTCCAGCACACCGGGTGGGAAGAGCTCCTCCACCGCGTCCCAGTTGCAGGCCAGGGTGCCGCGCCGCTCCTCCACCTGTGCGTCCAAGTGCACCTGGGGAGTCTGTGTGATGCCGTACACCTGGGTCAGGGCCCGCTCCAGCGCGTGCGGCCGGGCCCCGCTCAGGGCGAGGGTGCTGGTGAGCACGACCGGCATGCGGGCCTGCTCGCCGCCGCGGGCCCGGGTCAGCCGGCGCAGCAGCTGCACGCCGCCCACCTCCCGGTGCTCCAGGCTCTCCAGCAGCCGGCGTTGCAGGCCCCTGGCCCGCTCGGTGAAAGTGCCGTGCCCGCTGTGGTCGGCCTCGACCAGGGTGAAGGAGGCGAACTCGCCGACCAGGTCGGCCGCCCCCGGCACCCAGGACTCCCGGTTCATGCTGGGCACGTTCAGGGTGAAGCGGTCGGTGGCGCTCCAGCAAGCGACCACCTCCGCGTACGCCGCCAGCACGACACCGGTCGGCGTCAGGCCGGCTGCCGCCGCGCGCTGCCGCAGCCGGGACCACGTGTCGCGGTCGAGTACGGCCTCGCGGCGGACGAAGCGCGGGCGGAGCACGGTGGCGGGGTCGGTGCGCAGCGGCAGCGCCGGGGCGTCCGGCAGATCGCGCAGGCGCCCGTCCCAGAAGTCCTCCGCCTCGCGCAGCCCCGCCGGATCGGCCGCCGCGGCGGACTGCCGCAGATACCCCTCGAACCCGCCGTGCAGCGCGGGCAGTTCGGCATCCGGGTCCTCGTAGAGCGCGGACAGGTCGCGGTACATCACATGCCAGCTGGCCCAGTCGACGGTCAGTCCGTCGAAGCCGATGTGCACCCGGCACACCCCCTCGCCGAGCAGGCAGACCGCGACGGAGAAGAGCGGCCAGCGGTCGGCGGGGCGCACCTCGTGCGAGAGCCGCTCGCGCAGCGCGGCGAGCGCGGCGCGGACCTCCCCGGCGCCCCGGCCACGCAGGTCGGCGACCTCGATCGGCGGGGCGGGGACCTCCGGCAGCTCCCGCTGCTCGTGCCGGTCCGGGTCGACAACCGTGCGCAGCATGCCGTGCCGCTCCACCAGCAGCCGCCAGGCGCGGACGAACCGGTCCACGTCCAGCGGTCCTTCGAGTTCGAGATAGGCGTGGGTGCTGACATTGCCCAGCGGATAGAGGTCACCGCGGCCGACCAGGTAGGCCTGCTGGGTGTCCGTCAGCGGGAAGCGGCGCTCGGCGGCGCCGGGTGCGGCGTTCATCGTGCGCTCTCCTCGTCCGACGCGTGCCGTGCGTCCGCTGTTCCCTGTGCGCCCGGCGGCCGGGCCGCGCCGCCCCGGCGCGACCTGCGCAGCGACAGGGCCTCCCGGCCGCGCAGCGCCCGCGCCCGGGCACGCGAGTCGGCCTCCTCCGGCGCGAGGTCCGCGCCGGACTCCGAGCCGTCGGCCGATTCCAGGTAGTCCGCGAGCCGGGCCACGGTCGTGTTGCCGAACAGCGCCAGCAGCGGCACCCTGCGGCCGAGCCGCTGCTCGATCAGCGTCTGCATCCGGATCACCAGCAGCGAATGGCCGCCGAGGTCGAAGAAGTTGTCGTGCGCCCCGACCTTGTCTGCCGCCAGGACCTCCGCCCAGATCCTGGCCACCTCGTCCTGGGTACCGGAGGCGGGAGCGGTGTAGCCGCCCTCCGCGCCGGCCGGCGGCAGCGGCAGCGCGGCCAGCGCCTTGCGGTCGACCTTCCCCGCGGTCGTCAGCGGCAGGTCCGCCAGGACCACCACGGCCCGCGGCACCGCGTGCGCGGGCAGCCGCCCGCCCAGCCAGCCGCGCAGGGCGTCGCCGCCGGTCCGCGACGGGTCCGCGTCCTGCCCGTCGGCGACCGAGCAGAAGGCGATCAGCTCGTGGCCGCCGCCCGCCGCGGCCCTGGCCAGGACCGACGCCTGGCGCACCCGCGGGTGCCGGGCCAGCACCGCGGCGATCTCGCCCGGCTCGACCCGGAAGCCGCGGATCTTCACCTGGTCGTCGAGCCGCCCCAGGAACTCGATCTCCCCGTCGGCACGGAAGCGCGCCAGGTCGCCGGTCCTGTACATGCGCCCGTCCGGGTCGTCGGCGTACGGGTCGGCGATGAAGGACGCCGCTGTGCGCGCCGGGTCGTTGAGGTAGCCCTGCGCCAGCGGCAGCCCGCCGACGTGCAGTTCGCCGCACACCCCTACCGGCACCGGGCGCAGCGCCGGGTCGAGCACGTACAGCCGTGCGTTCGGGTTGGGCCGCCCGATCGAGATGCGCTCGGGGTGCTCGTCCGGCTCGAAGACCCGGCAGCTGACGCCGATGGTCGTCTCGGCGGGACCGTAGCCGTGGTACATCCGGGCGCCGGACGCCTGCCGGAAGCGGGCGTAGAGCTCCCCGGTCAGCGCCTCGCCGCCGCACCACACGTGCCGCAGCGACCGGATGCGGGCCGCCGCCTCCGGCCGTTCGAGCAGGACGTCCAGCATCGAGGCGACGATGTAGAGGAACGTGACGCGGTGCTGCTCGACAGTGGTCAGCAGCCGGGCGATGTCACCGTCGTCGCCCGGTTCGGCGACCACCAGCCGCGCGCCGGCCACCAGCGGCAGGAAGATCTCGTTGACCGATATGTCGAAGCCCAGCGGCGCCTTGTGCAGCACGGCGTCGTCGGCGGTCAGGCCCAGCTTGCGGATCTGCCAGAGCATCCGGTTGCAGATGGCCTGCTGACGGATCATCACCCCCTTGGGCGTACCGGTCGATCCCGAGGTGTGGATGACGTACGCCAGGCGTTCCATGTCCGTGTCCGCGTCCGCGGCTTCGCCCGTGTCCGTGCGGTCCGCCGCGTCCCGCTCCGCGGCGCCCTCCGGCGCGCCGGGGTGCAGGACCTGCGCGCCGCTGCCCGCCAGCAGCTGTTCGGCCTGCGGCCCGCCCAGCACGAGCCGCAGGCCGCAGCCGGCGGCGATGTCCTGTACCCGCGCGGCCGGCCACGAGACCTCCAGCGGGACGAAGGCGCCGCCCGCCTTGAGCACCGCGAGCAGCGCCACCACCAGGTCGACGGAACGCTCCAGCAGCACACCGACCAGCGTCCCAGGACCGACCCCCCGGTCCCGCAGGCGGCCGGCGAGCGCCTCGGCGCGCGCTTCGAGCCCGGCGTAGGTCACGGTGGCCGCTCCGCACTCGACGGCCACCGCGCCGGGGTCGCGCAGCCCGGCCGCACGCACCAGCGCCGCCAGGTCTTGCTCGACGAGCGGGTCGTCGCCCTCGGCCGGCCGGCCCCAGCGCAGCAGCAGCTCCCGCTCCTGAGCGGGCACGATCTCCAGGCCGGCCACGGCGGCCCCCCCGCCCGTCGCCGCCACCGATTCCAGCAGCCTGACCAGATGGCCTGCACAGCGGGCCACGGTGGACGCCTCGTAGAGGTCCGCGTTCCCGGTGACGGTGCCGTGCAGTGTGCCGCCGGACTCCCAGCAGCGGAGCACCAGGTCGAAGCGGGCCGGGTCCGCCGTCCGCTCGACCGGCTCCGCCCGCAGCCCGGCGAAGGCGGCCTCCCGCGGCGGGTCCTGCATCACTGCCAGTACCTGCGGCAGCGGGCCCGCGCTCGTCGAACGGTCCCAGCGCAGCTCGGAGGCGACGGCGTCCAGCGGCACCTCCTGGTGGGCGAACGCGTCGCGGCAGGTGTCGCGGACCCGGTCGAGCAGGCCGCCGAAGGACAGCGTTCCTTCCACGGCGGTGCGCAGCACCACGGTGTCGGCGAAGCAGCCCACGGCCTTCTCCAGCCCGGGGTGCGACCTGCCCTGCACGGCGGAGCCCACCGTGATGTCCCGCTGCCCGGTGTAGCGGTGCAGCAGGACTGTCAGCGCGGTCACCGCGGCCATGTACGTCGTCGCCCCGTGCTGCCGCGCCAGCGTGCGGAGCCCTTCCCAGGCGGCGGGGTCGAGGGTGAAGCGGTGGGAGACGGCGCCGGCCCCGGGGACGGCCGGCCGGGGCCGGTCGGTGGGCAGGTCCAGCCGCAGCGGCCCCTCACCCAGCGTGCGGCGCCAGAAGGCCAGGTGCTCGGCGTAGTGCGGCTCCGCCGCACGGGTTTCGCGCCGGCGTGCGAAGTCCTCGTAGGCCGCAGGCGGCTGCGGCAGCGTACCGGGCCGCCCGGAGCTGAACTCCTCGTACAGCGCGTAGACCTCGTCCAGGACGATGCCGAGCGAGGTCTCGTCCGCCACCGCGTGGTGCGCGACGACCATCAGCAGGTGCTCGTCGTCGCTGTGGCGCAGCAGCCCGAAGCGGACCAGCGGGCCGGCTGCCAGATCGAAGGGCGCGCCGTCCAGGCCGGCCATCCACTCCGCCTCACCGGACCGGTCCCCGCGCGAGTCGGCCGGCAGCAGCGGCGGTTCGACGCGGTCGGCCACCACCTGGTGCAGGGAGCCGTCCACATCGAGGAACGTGGTGCGCAACGCGTCGTGCCGGCCGGCGAGTGCGGCCAGGGCCGAGTCCAGGGCCGTCCGGTCCAGCCTGCCGGACAGCCGGACGGCCCGGCCGAGGTTGTAGGCGGCGGTGCCCGGGTGCAGCTGCGCGTGGATCCACATCCGGCGCTGCGCGCCACTGGCCTGTACCGGTCGTGCGTCCTCCGGACGGGCGGCGGCCTGCGGCCCGGGTGCGGCGGACGGCTGCTGTGCGGGCAACCGCCGCTCGGCGGCGGACAGGCCGTCCTCACCGGTCGCGGACCGCTCGGCGCCGTAGGACTGCGAAGGGGCGTCGGTCATGGGGATCTCCCGGTTTTCGTTCGAGAGCGGGATGGGGGTGCCGTGCGTGACGCGGGACGGTGAAGGGCGGGCCCGCGGTCGCGGACCCGCCGCCCGGCCGGCCGGCCGGGCCTCCCGTCACCCGCGGGCCGCGGTCCCGCCGAGTTGTGCCGCGAGTGCCGCGGCCTCTTCGGCGGGCAGGGCGCTCAGCGCGTCGTGCAGGCGGGGGCGGAGGCGTTCGGCGTGGGCCGCCATGGTCGGCGGGGCGTCCAGCAGGTCCGTCAGGCCGACGGACACCGGCAGGATCTCGCGCAGGGCGGTCGTGACGTGGGCGGCGATGAGGGAGTGGCCGCCCAGGTCGAAGAAGTTGTCGTCGCGCCCCACGCCCTTGATGCCGAGGGCGTTCCCCCACACCTCGGCGACCAGGTCCTCCAGCTGGTCGGCCGGGGGAGCGTAGGGGGTCTCCAGCGGCGGCCGGGGCTGCGGCGGCGTGGTGGCGGTGGGCGCTGTGCCGGCGAAGAGCGGCGGGGCCACCCAGTGGCGGACCCGCTCGAAGGGGTACGTGGGCAGCACGACGCGCTGCCGCGGCCCGCCGGCGGCCTGCGCGGGTTCGCCGTCGCCGCCGTCCACCCATTGCCGGGCCTGCCGGACGGCCCGCTCCGGCGCCGCGTCACAGGCGTCCGCCTGTCCTGCGGCGCGCGTCGTACCGGTCGGCCGCCCGGCGGCTCCAGGGCCGGTCCCGGGCGCGGCCGGCGCTCCGGAGCCGGTCCGCGGATCCGCCGCGGGCCGCAGCAGGGTCCAGCCCGGGCCGCTCTCCGCGGCGGCGCCGTCCGCCAGCGCGCGGAGCGCGAGCAGCGCCTCGGCGCGGCCCCGGGCGAGCACGGCCGCACGGCGGGCGAAGCGGGCCCGCCCGGTCAGCAGGGTGTGGGCCACGGCGTCCAGCCGGAGGCCCGGCCGGGCCTCCAGGTGGTCGGCGAGCCGGGCCGCCTGGGCGCGCAGCGCGCTGTCGCCGCGTGCCGACAGCGGCAGGACGTGCCACCTGCCGTCCTCTTCCTCCGGCGCGGGGGCGGTCGCCCGCGGTGCCTCCTCCAGCACCACGTGGGCGTTGGTCCCGCCGATGCCGAAGGTGTGGACCGCGGCGCGGCGCGGCCGGTCGCCCCGTGTCCACGCGGTGACCTCGGTGTTGAGCCGGAACGGCCCCGCCGCGAAGTCGATCGCCGGGTTCGGCTCGGTGCAGTTGATCACCGGCGGCAGCTCCTGGTGGTCGAGGGCGAGCAGCACCTTCACCAGTCCGACCGCTCCCGCCGCCGCCCAGGTGTCGCCGACGTTGGGCTTGGCGGACCCGAGCCGGCAGCCTCCGGCGGGGACGCCGGAATACCCGTCGGTGAGCGCGGCGATCTCCAGCGCGTCGCCGACCGGTGTGCCGGTGCCGTGCGCCTCCACATAGTCGATGTCGGCCGGGCCGAGCCCGGCGACGGCCAGCGCCTCGGCGGCGACGTCGCTCTGCGGATCGACCGCGGGGGCGGTGAAACTCGCCTTGGCAGCCCCGTCGTTGTTGACCGCGGTGCCGCGGATCAGGCCGAGTACGGGGTCGCCCGCCGCCAGGGCGTCGGAGAGCCGGCGCAGCGCCAGCACCGCCACCCCGTCGCCGGGGGTGGTCCCCGTGGCGCGCGCGTCGAATGCGCGGCAGCGCCCGTCGGGCGAATTGACGCCGCCCTCGCGGTGGACGTAGCCGGCCCGCTGCGGGAAGTAGACGGTGGACCCGCCGGCCAGCGCCACATCGGACTCGCCCGCGAGCAGGCTCTGCACCGCCAGGTGCACCGCGACCAGCGAGGTGGAGCACCCGGCCTGGACGGAGACGCTCGGGCCGGTCAGGTCGAGCTTGTACGACACGCGCGAGGCGAGGAAGTCGCCGCTGTTGCCCAGCAGGTCCTGGAAGGACCCCGCGCCGGGGCCCCCGGCCGCGTGGTGCGGGTGGAGGTGGTGCAGGAAGTAGCTGTCGGGCCCGGTGCCGCCGAACACGCTCACCGAGTCGTCCGCGAAGCCGCGCGGGTCGTGGCCGGCCGACTCCAGCGCCTCCCACGCGCACTCCAGGAAGAGCCGGTGCTGCGGGTCGGTGGCCGCCGCCTCACCGGGGCTGTAGCCGAAGAAGCCGGCGTCGAAGAACTCGGGGCCGTCGATCACCGGCCGGGTCCTGACCCTGGCCGGATCGGTGAGCGCGGACGGCGGCAGTCCTGAGGCGATCAGGTCCTCGTCGGTGAACGTGCTGAGCGACTCGACGCCGCCGCGCAGGTTGCGCCAGAAGGCTTCCGGTGTGTCGGCGCCGGGCAGGCGCACCGCCATCCCGACGACGGCGACGGGTTCGGCCGCCGGTAGCACCGGGACGTCGCCGTGGGCCGCGGGAGCGGGCCCCCCGGCGCGGGGGGACTCGTACGGGCTGCGGCTGCCGTGCGCCGAGGGGGCGGCCTGCACCGGGTTGCGTACGGGCGCGGTGCGCGGTCCTGCGGCGTCCTGCTGCCAGCCGAGCCGGCTCAGGACGGCGGCCGCCAGGTCGGCCGGCCGGTCGAGCAGGTAGAAGTGCCCGCCGGGGAAGGTGAGGTGCTCGAAGGGGCCGTCGGTGGTCTGCCGCCAGCCCTCGACCTGGGCCGCCGACACCGTCCCGTCGTCCTCGGCGGCGATCGACACGACGCCGGTGCGCAGCGCGGGGCCGGGGGAGGGGAGGTAGGTCTCGACGAGCCGGTAGTCGTTGCGGACGATGGGCAGCAGGTACGCCCGCATCTCGGGGTCGTCCAGCAGTGCCGCGGGTGTGCCGCCGGTCCTGCGCAGCATCTCGGCGAAGCTGTCCTCGTCCATCATGTGCCGCTGCCCGCGCCCCGTCCCCTGGAAGGCGGGCGGCTGCCGGGAGGAGACGAACAGCCGCTCCGGCGTCGCGCCCCAGGCCTCCAGGCGGCGGGTCACCTCGTAGGCGACGACGGCGCCCATGCTGTGGCCGAGGATCGCCAGGCGGCGGCCCAGCAGGGGGCGCAGGGCGTCCGCCGCCTGGTCGGCGAGGGTGTCCATGTCGTCGATCAGCGGCTCGCCCGCCCGGGTCTCGCGGCCGGGGTACTGCACGGCCCGCACCTCGACGCCGGCGGGGAAGCGGTTCGCCAGCGCCCGGTAGGCGCCGGCGCTGCCGCCCGCGTGCGGGAAGAGGACCAGGGCGGGCGCGGACCCGCCTGCGTCCCGTAAGGCGCGCAGCCACGGTGAGCCGGTGGTACCGCCCGCCGTCATGCGGCCCGCCCCCCGTCGCCGGTCCCCTCGGCGGCCAGCCGCCACCATGCCGCCAGGGTCGGTTCCTCGATCATGCGGGCGAACCGCACCCGCGTCCGGTACCGGCGCAGTTCCGTGGAGATCGTCATCGCCTTGACCGAGTCGACTCCGAGGGCGACGAGATTGTCGTCGTCGGCGATCACGTCGGGAGCGATGCCCAGGACGTCCGCGACAATGCCGCGCAGACGGTCGGGGTCGAGGCCGGCGCCGGCCGAGGCCGGCGCGGGAGTTGTTCCCGCGTCGCCTGCGGGGGCGGCTGGTCGTGCTGAATTCCGCGTCACTGAATTCCCCCGTTCGATTGGTGGCACCGCCGCGGGACGCGACGGAAACCGGGTCCGGCGGTGATACCTGCTCGGAATCACACATGGACATGTCGGCGGATGCTAGCTACGCTAATCAAACTTAGGCAAGGCTTCCCTAAAGCATTTGTGACAACCTGTCCCGTTTTTCGTGTTCCCGCGAGCCCCGCGGAATGACTCCGGTCGTGCCCGCGGGAATTGCGCCGACGCAAAAAGGACGGCTCTCATATGACCGCTCACGCCCCGTCCGCCCCGCCGTCCGCGAGCCCTGGCGGGCGTCGCCGCCGTGCCGGAGCCCGCCCGCGGGGAGGCCGGGAGAGAGCCGGAACCGCCGCCGCGCCGTCCCGCCTGACGCCGAACCGGCCCTGACCGGCCGGCTCCCGGCCCGTCGGCCGCCGCCGCGCGCCCGGCACCCCGCGACCGTGACGAGAGGACGACCCGCATGCTGCCCGGATGCGTACCGTGGCCCCCCGAGGAAGCCGCCCGCCACCGCGGTGACGGCTACTGGAGCGGCGAGCCGCTCGGCGAACTGCTGCGCCGCTCCGCCGCCGAGCACGGCGACCGCACGGCGCTGGTGGCCGGGGGCCGCAGAGTCGGCTACGCCGAGCTCGACGCCCGCGCCGACGACCTGGCGCGCGGGCTGCTGGACCTCGGCGTGGCCGCGGGGGACCGGATCGTCGTGCACCTGCCCAACTGCCCGGAGTTCGTGGTCGCCACCTTCGCCCTGCTGCGGATCGGGGCGCTGCCCGTCTACGCCCTGCCGGCCCACCGCCGCAAGGAGATCGGCCACCTGTGCGCCTTCTCCGAAGCCCGCGGCTACCTGATAGCCGACCGCTACCTCGGCTACGACTACCGCGAGCTGGCCAGGACGGTGGCCGGGCAGCCCGGCACCGACCTGCCGCACGTGCTCGTCGTCGGCGAGGCGCAGGAATTCACCGGGCTCGACGCGGTCGAGGCGGCCGGCCGCGCCCTGCGCGGCACCCCGCTGCCGCCACCAGGACCCGCCGACGACGTGGCGCTGTTCCTGCTGTCCGGCGGCACCACCGGGACACCCAAGCTCATCCCGCGCACCCACGACGACTACGCCTACAACGTCCGGGCCGCCGCCGACGTGTGCGGCTTCGACCGCGACACCGTCTACCTCGCCGCGCTGCCGGCCGCGCACAACTTCGCGCTGGCCTGCCCCGGTGTGCTCGGCACCCTGGCGGTGGGCGGCACGGTGGTGATGCCGGACGACCCCGAGCCCGGTGAGTCGCTGCGGCTGGTCGCCGAGGAGCGGGTGACCGCCACAGCGCTGGTCCCCTCGCTGCTCGGGCTGTGGCTGGAGGCCCAGGAGGGGATGCCCGAGGACGTCTCCAGCCTGCGGCTGGTCCAGGTCGGCGGGGCGAAGCCGGACACCGCCACCGCGGCACGTGTACGGCCGGTGTTCGGCGCCACGCTCCAGCAGGTGTTCGGCATGGCCGAGGGGCTGCTCAACCTCACCCGGCTCGACGATCCCGAGGGCCGCGTCCTGGCCTGCCAGGGGCGTCCGCTCAGCCCGGGTGACGAGGTGCGGATCGTGGACGACGAGGGCCGGGACGTCCCGCCCGGCGCCGTCGGGCAGCTGCTCACCCGCGGGCCGTACACCCTGCGCGGCTACTACCGGCTGCCCGAGCACAACGCCCGCGCCTTCACCGGCGGCTGGTACCGCACCGGGGACCTGGTACGCACGCTGCCCGGCGGCGACCTGGTGGTCGAGGGACGGATCAAGGAGGTCATCAACCGGGCTGGCGACAAGGTGTCCGCGGAGGAGGTCGAGGAGCAGCTCGCCGCGCACCCCGCGGTCCGCCAGGCGGCCGTCATCGGCGAACCCGACCCGGTGCTCGGTGAGCGCATCGCCGCCTTCGTCGTGGTCGAGCCCGGCGCCGGCTGCCCGACGGCGGCCGAGGCCGGGGAATTCCTGCGGGCGCGCGGGCTGGCGGCGTACAAGGTCCCGGACCGCCTGGCGGCCATCGGCTCGCTGCCGCTCACCGCGATCGGCAAGGTGGACCGCAAGGCGCTGCCGGCCCGGGTGCCCGCACCGCGGCCCGTCGCCCCGCCGGTGGGGTGAGGCGCCCCGCCGGTCTGACGGGGTGTCCGGCCGGCCGGCGGCAGGCGGAACCGCCCCCGGACTTCCGGGGGCGGCGGGCACCGGACGCCGGCCCTCCCGGCGCCGACGGGCGTCGCCGCGGGCGGGCCCGGCTGCCGGTCCGGTCCCACGTCCGGTGCCCGCCCGGCGGATCCGCCCCGCGGGAGCAGCGCGCCGGGGAGCGGTGCCCGCGGGACCGGACGGCCGCCGGTCAGGCGGCGGCCCGCTGCCGGGACCTGGCCGGCCGCATGTCGGTCCACACCTGCGACACGTACCGCAGGCACTCCTCCCGGCCGCCGCTGAAGCCCGTCGTGCGCCAGCGCCCAGGCGCGGGAACCGCGGCGGGCCACAGCGAGAACTGGCCTTCGCTGTTGACCAGCACCGAGTAGTCCGCCGACTGGTCGGCGTCCGCCGCCAGCGGCGCCACGGGCACCTGCTGCTGACCGCGGGCGCCGGCCCTGGCCGTGAACGGGCAGGCCGCGACCGTCCCGTCGGCGGTGTCCGCCAGGAAGTACTGGCGCCACTCCCGGTTGCCCTCCTCGCCGTGGTTGCCGAGTTCGCCCGCGGGCTCCATGCCGTCGAAGCGGCGGATGCGGTTGCGGATCACCTGGCGGGCCTTCGCGCCGCGCGGCGTGTGCGCCTCCAGGCCCTCGAACACCCAGCGGGGCTGGAAGGTGATCATGAAGCTCCGGTTGTGGCGGCTGCGCCGGTTGACGTGGGCCGGGGTGTTGCAGACGACGAAGATCTCCGTACCGCCGAAACTGAACTCCCACCACACCTCGCCCGGGTCCAGCGGGGTCGAGGCCGGCCACGGCTCGGTGTCCCCGTCGTGCAGGTACTGCAGCACCGCCCAGAAGCGGTCGAAGTAGTCGTCCAGGGTGCTCGGCTGCTCCTCCGGCCGGAAGAGCACCACCAGCGAGGTGTCCTTGCCGAGCTGCTGGTAGAGGCCGAGGTATTCGCGGAGGATGCCGGCCAGCGGCGCCCAGGTGGTCTCGTCGTGCGCGCTGTCGACGAAGCCGAAGCACAGCGACTGCTTCTTGACGGCGGCGACGGCGAAGGTGCAGGGGAACGGCTGGTCCGCGCCGAGCAGGGTCTCCAGCAGCTGCTCGGCGGCGGCCGCACCCCACGCGGGGGTGGCGCCGATGACGCGGCCGGCCGGCAGCCGGGCGGCGGAACCTGCCGCCGCGGTCGCACGGGCCGCGGGGAGGGATCGGTCGTGGGGCACGTGAAGGTACTCCGTCCGGGAAGGGGAGGGGTGCGGCCGGCGCACCGGACGCGGGGCCGTACGGGAGGCAGCCGCCGTCAGAACCGCGCGTACATGTCCTCGGGGATGATCGGCTGGTGGTAGGTGCACTCGCCGGACAGCACCGTCGAGCCGTGCAGCCGGGACACCGGGATGAGCACCTTGTCGCCCTCGTGCAGGTCGATCTTGTGGGTGACGTTGTTCCAGAAGTGCATCTCCCCCCGCTCGACCATCACCAGCCGGTGCTCGTCGTGCACATGGGTGGTCGACGTCTCCTCGTTGCTCTCCACGAAGGTGTCGAGGTCCACGGTGATGCCGTTGTCCTCGATGTGCCGGTGGATCCGCTCCGCCTTCTCCTGGTGCAGCGGGATGTCGTCGGCCCACGCGAGCTGCTGCGCCAGGTCCTCGTCCCACAGCTGTGCCAGCCACGCGGCGTCCGCGAAGCCGTTGTGGAAGCGCTCGACGGCCTCGGGGCCGTACAGCCGGCGCAGCGGCTCCACCCAGCGGCCGGCCAGCTCGCGCAGATGCCCCGGCTCCCCGCCGAGGTGGTCGAAGAGCGTCGGCCGTACGCCGAACCCGTCCTCGAAGACGTCGGCGAACCGGGCGGCGGTGGCCGACTGGTCGATGCTGTGGTGCAGCAGCGCGCCGAGGAACTCGGGGTACTGCTCGCGGTTGCGGGACAGCCGGTGCAGGTGGTTGCCGCGGGCCAGCGAGGTGCCGAGGTAGAGCTGCCAGTAGGCCCCGGTGGTCGTCGTGAGCCCGGCGCCCTCCAGCAGGGAGCGGTATTCGGGGTGCAGCCCGGCCCAGGTGCGGTAGTCGTCCAGCAGCGCGACGCGGGCACCGGGGTGCCCGGCGTCGAACTCGCCCAGCGCGGCGCGTCCGATGGCGACGCGGCTGGCCGGCAGGTAGGCACTCAGCTGGAGAAGTACGAACGTCGCCGAGGCCTTGCGGTCACTGGTGCCGAGCGCGGTGGTGAACGCCCGCCCGGTCTCGGCCGTGCGCTGCTGGTGGTAGGCCTCGATGGCCGCGGTGACCTGGTCGGTTCCGTAGGCCGCGAGCGGCTTGCGCTCCGACTCCAGCAGACTGAACAGGTGCCGCTCCAGGACGGGCGCCGCCAGGGCTCCCAGCGTCCGGTTGCTGTCGCTGTAGAAGGTCGCGGCGTCGCTCGCGGCGGCCGGGCTCGCGGCGGGCGGCAGCAGGAGCAACTCGCTGTCGTAGACGTTGCGCAGCATCCGGTGGCCCAGCAGCGCGCTGAGCTTGAGCGCCTTGGCCACCGGCATCTGCTTGCTGTAGTCGAGCCACGCCAGGTCGTCGGGCCGGACCGGCCGGCGGTACGGGTTGTCCTCCGTGGTGAGTTCCTCCCATTCGGCCGCACGGAAGGCGGGGTTGGCCGAGAACGCCCTGACGACGTCATGCGGGTTTCCCGCGGCCAGGGGCGCGAAGTTCTCCGGCTGGTCCAGGGGCATTCGGTCCTCCAGAGGAAACGGGGCGTGGTATGCGGAGGCCGTGTGAACGGGGTGACACACGAACCGCCCATTCGTATTCGGGTAAGCCTTGTTCTTGTTTTGCGGACGCGTCAAGCCCCGGGCCCGGTTTATCCGTCTGCGGCGCCCCGGAATTTTGGACCGCGAGATGGTCTGGAGAAAAAGACTGTGAATTCTATGTTTGATTCCAGGTCCGCCCATGGCCGTCAGGATGACGGCATGTGCCGTGATCCCGGATTTGTCTGGAATCCCGCCGCTTCCGCCCCGCGGCGTACGGTGCCGATCTCCACGCGTATTTGTCCGGCCACATCCGTCATTCAGACCATGGCACCCGCATGCCGGGATCACCCCGGAATCCGACGAGGAAATAGCATGCATATGAGGCGGCCTCCCGGCCGCCCGGGTCATCCGGACGGCCTCGTCCACAGCGGCCTCGGGGCCGGCCGCCGCACGGGCCGGTGCGCGCGCGGCGACCACGGACCTGGTGCCCGCCCGCGCCGGGCGGAACGTTGGGACTGCAGCGGCGGGGCGGCGCAGAAGTTCCACCTCGACTGAGCCGGCTGCCGGCGAAGCCGGCGGCCGGGAGCGCGTCCGCGGCGCAGCGCAACCATAGGGCGGCATCGCGGGTCCAACGGGCTGGACCGCGCCCGTCATCCGACGGACATGTGATGTCCACCCACCATCCGCCGCGGCAGCCGGGTACGTGCTGCCGCGACGGGTGCCGGACTCCAGGGGGAATGATGCACGTGAGACATCTGGTGGCCGCTCTCGCGCTGGCCACGGCGTCGATGCTGCCCGCGGGCGCCGCGATGGCCGACGGCCCGGCGGTGTACGTGTCCCTCGGGGTCGGCCCGACGTCCGGGACGACGCCGCTGGACATGACGTTCGCCGCGTCCGCGTCGGAGGACTCCGGGCCGGTCTCGTACACGTACGACTTCGGTGACGGCACCGCGCCCCTGGTGACGTCCGCGGCGACAGCCGAGCACCTCTACGCGCAACCGGGTCAGTACGACCCCACCGTGGTCGCCACCACCGCGGCGGGGTCGAGTGCGCCGGCCCACGTGGCCGACAGCAAGATCCGGGTGGGCTCCGGGTACAACCCGGTGACCCCGGTCCGGATCCTCGACACCCGCGCGGGGATCGGTGTGCCGGGGACCGCGCCGATTCCGAGCACCACCATCGTCCTGCCGGTGACCGGCACCGGCCAGGTCCCCGCCACCCGGGTCACCTCCGTCGTGCTGAACGTCACGGTCACCGGCGGCACCCGCGCCGGCTATCTCGACGTCGGCGCGTACAACTTCGGCAGCGGCTCGTCGTCCGTGAACTGGGCGGCCGGGCAGACACTGGCCGGCCAGGTGACCGTGCCGGTGAACGAAGGAAAGATCCAGCTCTCGAACATCTCCGCCGGCACCGTCCACGTGATCGCGGACCTGGAGGGCTACTACAGCGACGCCCACGGCTACTTCAACCAGGTCCAGGAGTCCCAGCGCGTCCTGGACACCCGCGCCAGGCTCGGGGTGCCGACGACCACCCCGGTCCCGGCCCACGGTTCCCTCACCCTCACCGTCCCGTCCACGGCCGCGCAGCACCCGGCGGCCGTCGTCCTCAACGTCACCGCCACCGGATCCACCGCGCCCGGCGTCCTGACGGCGTATCCGGCGGGGCAGCCGCGCCCCGGGGTCTCCCAGCTCAACTGGGCCGCCGGCCAGACCGTCGCGAACCTGATGACGCTGGCCGCACCCGACCGGAAGATCACCTTCTACAACAACAGTTCGAGCCCGGTGCACCTGATCGCCGACTACGACGGGTACTTCTCACCCGACGTCACGCCGTCCTTCCGCTACGGCGGGCAGCAGCGCATCCTGGACACCCGCAACGCGACCGGTACGGCCTCCACCGGGCCGATCCCGGCCGGCGGCGACGTCTACCTGCGGCTCAACCTCGGTGACGGACAGGGCGCCAGGACCGCGAACGGCCTGCTGCTGCACATCACGATCACCCAGCCGACCGCCGCCGGCGTCCTGGTCCCCTACGACGGCTACTTCAATGACACCTTGCTCAAGTCCTCGGTCCTGAACTGGTCGAAGGGCCAGACCATCTCCAACACCGTCGTGGTCGGCAACACCAACGGGGGCCTGGTGAGACTGCACCTCAACAGCTCCGGCAGCGCACATGTCATCGTCGACCTCGACGGATACTTCGACCTGCTCATCCCTCAGCAGATCGACTGACCGCGGCGGAGCGCTCCGGGGCCGGAAGAAGATGCGGGCCATCGCCTCCGGGGTAGTGCCGCGCGATGAGCCAGGCCCGGTCGATGTCACTGGTGTCGAGTCAGGAGAGCGGCGGCCCCGCAGCTCGTCGGGTGCGAGGCGGTCGTGCCGTACTCCCGTCGATGCGGTGGTGGGCCGGACGGGTCCGCCGGCACAGGTTGCGCAGCACCGTCCGGGCTGTCCGCCTTGCGGACAGCCCGGCCCGGACCGGCGTGAGGGCACGCAGTGCGCCCGGCCGTCCCCGCCGCCGGGGACGGCCGGGCGGCGGGGGAGGAGACACGGCAACGGCCGCAGGACACCAGCCTCACGAGCGGTACCGGTCCCTCGTCAGCCGAATCACCCGGGACACATCCGTTGCGCCTCCTCGCAGGATCGGCCCAGCCCCCCGGGAGAGTTCGCGGACCCCGGCTTGATGCGCGCCCCGGGCGGCAGCGCGCTTCTCCACCCCGGGTTCCACCCGTGGGTCCAGGCGTCGCGGGCCCTGCGACAGCAGGCTTGGGGGCATGACAACGACCGAGTGGATCACCGACATCGCTCTCATCCTCGTCGTCTTCCGGCAGCTGCGGGAGGACCGGCTGGACCTCAGGACCTTCCTGATCCCGCTGGGGATCGTGGCCTATGTGGCCCACACGTATCTGGACTCCGTCCCCACCGGGGGCAACGACCTGATATTGGTCGGAGCGCTCATGGGCGCGGGCGCCGTACTCGGCATCGCCGGCGGTGTCTGCACCCGGGTCAGGACCGCGGGAGAGCACATCCTGATCAAGGCCGGCGCGGTCTCCGCGATCCTGTGGGTGCTCGGGATGGGTGCCCGGATGGGCTTCCAGCTGTGGACCGAGCACGGCGGCGGCGCCGACGACGTCGCCCGGTTCAGCGTCGCCCACCACATCACCAGCGACCAGGCGTGGGTGGCGGCCTTCGTCCTGATGGCGCTCACCGAGGTCGTCACCCGGCTGGCCGCGATCTTCGTCCGCAGCCGGATGCTGACCGCCGGGCAGCCCGCCCCGGCGTCGAACCGTGTCGCGGTCCGACCGTGAGCTATGGTCTGGCCGTGCCCACCGCCGAGACCGCCTCATCCCCCGGACAGGTCCCGCCCCCACCGGCCGCGCCCCGGCCGATCCCGGGCCGGGACCCCCGGGTGCAGTGGGCCCAGACCATGGCGGTCATCGTCAGCGGTGCCCTGACGATCCGGCCGATGGGCGTCAGCGGGCGGGGGCTGGCGGTCGCGGCCTTGTTCGTACTGAACTGTGCGGCGCTGCTGGCCCGGGGCCTGCCCCCGGGCAAGGTCCCGCCGCGTGCCGCCGTCGTCTGGCTGTCGCTGGGCGTCCTCGCGGCGGCCGCGCTGATGGGCGTCAGCCGCAGCGGAACGGGTTACCTCTTCGCCTTCTTCCTCTCCGGTCACATCGGATACCGGCTGCCGGCCAGGCAGGCCCTCGCGCTGGCGCTGGCCTGCGGCCTGCTCTGCGGCGGCGTCCTGTACTTCGGCGTCGGCCCCGGTCACCACCTGCTGCCCTGGGCCGTCGGCCTCACCACCGGCGCACCTGTCCTGGTCGGGATACTCAACCGCGCCCAGCACCAGGCCGTGGACGCCGCGCTGTCGGCAGCCGAGAGCGCGGAGCGCGCCGCCCGGGCCGAGGCGCAGGCCGCCGTGCTCACCGAACGCGGCCGGATCGCCCGGGACGTGCACGACGTCCTGGCGCACACGCTGGCCGGGATCAACATGCAGCTGGAACTGGCCGACGCGCTGCTCGACACCGGCGACCTGGAGAAGGTCAGGGCGGCCAACGACAAGGCCCACAGCCTGGTCAAGGAGAGCCTCAAACAGGCGCAGTGGACCGTGCACGCGCTCCGCGAGGACTCGCTGCCGCTGGTGGAGACCCTCACCTCGATGCTCGAATCGTCCGGCCACCGCGACGCCCTGACCGTCTCCGGCTCTCCCGCGGAGGTGCCGGCCCGGGTGACCCAGAACCTGCTGCGGATCGCCCAGGAGTCGCTGACCAACGCCGCGCGCCACGCCCCGGGCGGTGAGGTGCGGGTGGAGCTGGCCTCCACGGCTTCCTCGACGGCGCTGACGATCCGCAACCGGCACGCCACCCGTACGGTGCACGCGGGGGCCGGCAGCGGAATGGGGCTGATCGGAATGCGCGAACGCGTCGCCCTGCTGGGCGGCACCCTCACCGCGGGACCGGTCATTGAGGGACCGGACCAAGGCGGCTGGCAAGTGGAGGCGGTGATCCCGCGATGAGTGAACCCACCGAGAGCTCCCGGCCGTTGCGCGTGGTCGTCGCCGACGACCAGGCCGCCGTCCGCGAACCGCTCGCCGCGGTGCTGGACCTGGCGGAGGACATCGACGTCGTCGCGGCGGCCGCGGACGGCAACGGCGTACTGGACGCGGTCGCCGCCGGTCCGGTGGACGTCGTGCTGATGGACCTGCGCATGCCCGTGCTCGACGGAATCGAGACCACCCGCAGGCTGAGCGACGAACACCCCGAGGTGGCCGTCGTCGTGCTCACCACGTTCGCCGACGACGACTCGATCCTGGCCGCCCTCAGCGCGGGCGCCCGCGGCTATCTGACGAAGAACGCCGGCCGCCAGGACATCGTCCGCGCGATCCGCGCCGCCGCCGCGGGACAGTCCGTCCTGGACCGCGAGGTCCAGGACCGGCTGCTGGCCACCGTCCGCGCCAGGCCGGCGGCGTCCGGACAGCGGCTGCCGGCGGATCTCACGCCCCGCGAACGCGAAGTGCTCACCCTGATCGGCCAGGGTCTGCCCAACCGCGCGATCGCCGAGAAGCTCTTCGTGAGCGAGGCGACCGTCAAGACGCACATCAACAACCTCTTCGCCAAGGCCGACATCCGGGACCGGGCCGACGCCGTGCGCCGCGCCATCGCGGCCGGCCTGGCCTGACCTCGCGGCCCCGCGGGACGGCCTTGCCACCGGTGGCGGCCACTATCCACGTCGAGCGTCCGGCCGGTGGCGAAACGGGCGTCGTCGCCGGCGGCGGGGAAGAGGACCGGCCCGTCGTCAGGAGCGCGCGAGCCGGGCCGCGAGATAGGGCGCGGTGGCGCTGCGGCGGGCCGTCGCCACCTTGGCCGGCGGGCCCGCCGCGACCACCCGCCCGCCCGCGTCGCCACCGCCCGGCCCGAGGTCGATGACCCAGTCGGCGGTGGCGATCGTGTCGAGGTCGTGTTCGACGAGGACGACCGTGTTGCCGGCGTCGACGAGGCGGTGCAGCTGTCGCAGCAGCAGCGCGATGTCCGAGGGGTGCAGCCCCGCCGTCGGCTCGTCGAGCAGGTAGAGCGCGTGCCCGCGGCGGGCTCGCTGCAGTTCGGTGGCCAGTTTGATGCGTTGCGCCTCCCCGCCGCTGAGCTCCGTCGCGGGCTGCCCCAGCCGCAGGTACCCCAGTCCCACCTCGCGCAACGTCTCCAGACTGCGGGAGGCGGCCGGGACGGCGGACAGGAACGTGGCGGCGGCGTCGACGGACAGCCCCAGCACTTCCGCGATGTTCTTGCCGCGGTAGGTGACTTCCAGCGTTTCGGCGTTGTACCGGGCCCCCCGGCAGGTCGGGCACGGCGCGTAGGTACCGGGCAGGAACAGCAGTTCCACTGCGACGAAACCTTCGCCCAGGCAGGTCTCGCACCGCCCTTCGGGCACGTTGAAGCTGAACCGCCCGGCCGAGTAACCGCGCGCCCTGGCCTCGTCCGTCCCCGCGTACAGCTTGCGCACCGCGTCGAACATCCCCGTGTACGTGGCCAGGTTGGACCGGGGGGTGCGGCCGATGGGCCGTTGGTCGACCCGGACCAGGCGGTCGAACGACTCGACCCCCGACGCGTCCTGGACGTCGACCTCCAGCTGCGCCTCGCCGGGCTCCTCGGGCACCAGTCCGAGGTGGCCGCGGACGACCTCGGCGAGCACCTGTGTCACCAGCGTCGACTTTCCCGAACCGGACACGCCCGTCACCGCCGTCAGCACGCAGAGCGGTACGTCGACGGACACGTGGTGCAGATTGTGGCGGGAGACGCCGCTCAGGCGCAGCCAGCCGTGCGGTGTGCGCGGACGGTGGTCGAGCGGCCGGGCGCGCCCGAACAGGTACTGGCCCGTGGCCGACTCCCCGACCCGCTCAAGACCGGCGACCGGGCCGCTGTACAGCACGCGTCCGCCGCCCTCGCCCGCGCCGGGGCCGATGTCGACCACCCAGTCCGCCCGCCGTACGACGTCCATGTCGTGCTCCACGACGAACAGCGAATTGCCCGCCGCCTTGAGGCGGTCCAGCACGTCCAGCAGCGGTTCCGCGTCGGCAGGGTGCAGGCCCGCGGAGGGTTCGTCGAGCACGTAGACGACGCCGAACAGCCCCGAGCGCAGCTGGGTGGCGATCCGCAGGCGCTGCGCCTCGCCGGGCGACAGGGTCGTCGAGCGGCGCCCGAGGCTGAGATATCCGAGGCCCAGGTCGAGCAGTACGTCGACCCGGGCGGCCAGATCGCCGCAGATCCGGACCGCGACCTCGGTCGTCTCCCCGGATCGGGCGGTCGACGTGGTGGCGTCGGCCTCGGACCGCCCCGTGACGGGCCGCAGCAGCGCCACGACCTCGGTCAGCGGCATCGCGTTGATCTCGGCGATGGAACGTCCGGCGAAGGTCACGGCGAGCGCCTCGGGCCGCAGTCCGCTGCCGTGGCACTCGGGGCAGGGCACACTCCTGACGAACCGGAGCGCCCGTTCGCGCATCCTGTCGCTCTTGGAGTCGGCGAGGACGTGCATGACGTGCTTGCGGGCGCTCCAGAACGTGCCCTGGTAGCCGTAGTCGACGCGGTCCTGCTCCGGCTCGACGTACACGGAGGGCTGCTCGTCCGTGTACAGCAGCCAGTCCCGGTCCTTCTTCCTGAGCCTGCGCCACGGCCGGTCGATGTCGATCCCCAGGCCGCTCACGACACTGCGCAGGTTGGCGCCCTGCCAGGCGCCCGGCCAGGCGGCGATCGCCCCCTCGCGGATGCTCAGCGAGGGGTCCGGGACCAGCAGGTCCTCGGCGACGTCGTGCACGACGCCCAGCCCGTGGCACTCCGGGCAGGCGCCGGCCGCGGTGTTGGGTGAGAACGACTCGGCCTCCAGCCGTGCGGCCCCGGGCGGATAGGTGCCGGCGCGGGAGTACAGCATGCGCAGCAGATTGGACAGCGTGGTGATGGTCCCGACCGTCGAGCGCGAGCTGGGCGACCCGCGACGCTGCTGCAGGGCCACGGCCGGCGGCAGCCCGGTGATCTCCTGCACATGCGGTGCGCCGACCTGTTGCAGCAGCCTCCGGGCGTACGGTGCCACGGACTCGAAGTAGCGCCGCTGGGCCTCCGCGTAGAGCGTGCCGAACGCGAGCGAGGACTTGCCAGAACCGGAGACGCCGGTGAAGGCGACCATCGCGTCCCGCGGAACGTCGACATCGATGTTCCGCAGGTTGTTCTCATTGGCGCCCCGGACATGCACGAAGGGGTCGGTCGCGTCCTTGTCCACCGTTCCTGACTACCTGATCGCGCCGGGAACCGCGCGCCAGGCGCCGCCACCCCGCCCACCCCGGCGCGGGGTCGTCGAGGCCGAATGCGCTCGTGCATGCGTTCGCCTCGGCGCCGTGGGGAGGAGGGCTGACGTTCGGGTGCACCACCGAGACGCGGGCCGCTGGTACCGCGCCCGTGGGTCCCGTTCACCCGATCGAGCGGCGTGGTGTGATCGGGCCGGTCTTTCGCCGCGAGTATTGCGGCGGCAGGGGGATGGGCCCTCCGGGAAGCCGGGTCGCGGCCGTCCGCCCGTACGGACCTCCGGATGCCGCCGTGGAAGCCGTCCTCGGTTCTTCCGCCCCGGATCAGGCCGTCGCGGAGAATCGGCTCGCGGCCCGCGGACCGACCGGCGCGCCTTCGACGGTGGAGAAGCCGGAGCCCGCGGTGCGGGCCCTCGCACAGGAGCGGATGACGCGGGCCTGTCCGTGCGTCACCGCAAACCGTGTCCGCCTTGTCCCGTCGCGGCGTCCGGGCGGTGCCCGCACCGGAGCTGGTCACGGGCGTGTATCCGCACCACGCGGGCAGACGGATGAAGGTGCCTGACTTTCGGATGCTCTGTGTGGGAGAGGACTGCTGGAGTGTGAGCGGGGTGGTGGACTTCGACGGCGCCGCGGCCTTCGGCACCGCGGTGCGCGAAGTGCTGGCCTCCGCGGGCACCCTGCGCCTGCACTGCCATGACCTGCTGCTGATGGACGCAGCCGCCATGAAGGCCCTGACCGAAGCGGTCCTGTCGGTCGAGGGCGGCAAGGTGCTGATCGAGGGAGCGAACTCCACGGTGCGCCGCAACTGGTCCCTGGCCGGTTACCAGGTCCCGCAGATCCCGGTGGAGCTGCTCCCGTGAACGACCACGTGACAGCGCCGACCGCCCCGGACACGAAAGACCCGGGCTTTCGCCACGAGCTCTTCCCCTATCGGGGCGAGACCGCGTTCCTGGACGGCACCGTCTCCTACATCAAGGACGCCGTCGCCGGCGGCGAAGCCGTACTGGTGGCCGTCGACCCCGCCAAGCAGGAGATCCTGCGCCAGGAACTCGGCGGCACCGACGCCGCCAAGTCCGTCACCTACCTGGACGCCGCCGCGCTGAGCTGGCGCCCGGGCCGGCGGATCTCCGCCTGGGCCGGCCACATCACCGACCGCGCGGCCAAAGGGCAACCGGTCCGCGGGATCAGTGAAACCCAGTGGACGGGCCGCACGCCGGGCCAACGCGCCGAACTCCAATACCACGAATGGCTCCTGAACCGGGCCTTCGCCGCCACTCCCGCCTGGTGGCTGCTGTGTCCCTACGACACCACCACCGTCGAGGCGGACGTCCTGCAATCGGCGCGCAGCAACCATCCGCTGCTGCGTGACGTGCAGAGCGGCCCCAACACCGGCCATCAGGACGGCCCCTACCCGTTCCCGGACCTGGGCGCCCCCTGCGACCCCTACCAGGAGCTCGTCTTCCATGCCGGGGACCTGGCCCGGGTGAGGGACAAGGTCACCGCCTGCGCCGGCGCCCACCACCTGGAGCCCGACCGGCTGCTGGACCTGCTCGCGGCCGTCACCGAGGCCGCCGCCAACAGCATCCGGCACGGCGGCGGCACCGGAACCCTGCGCACCTGGACCGAACAGGGCGAACTCGTCTGCGAAGTCCGCGACACCGGACATCTCCAGGACCCCCTGGCCGGACATGTGCGCCCGCGCCACGACCAGATCGGCGGCCGGGGGCTGTGGCTCATCCACCAGCTCTGCGACCTCGTCCAGATCCGCACCACCCACGGCGGAACAACAGTCAGAATGATCACCGCGCTGAGCTGACCCGGTTTCGCCCTCACCTGCACCGGACAGACAGCACGTAGCCGAGATCCTTAACAGGGAGGAACGACGTGCTCCTGGTGACTGCCGAAACCGTCGACACGACCAGCGCGGTTCTGCGCGTCAGCGGCGACATCGACCAGGACACCGTCCCCGACCTGGAGCGTGCAGTCGAGCGGTGCCTGGGCACCGGACACACGCACCTGGCCATCGACTGCGCCGATCTCCGGTCCTTCGACTCCTCAGGCGTCACCGCGCTCCTGCGCGCCCACCAGGCCGCCTCGGTCCGGGACGGCACACTCACGCTGACCCGTGCGGGTTCGGTGCTGCGCGGCCGTCTCGAACTCACCGGCCTGGACCAGGTCCTGACGCTGGTCGAAGACGCACCGGCCCCCAGCGCGGACATCCTCCGAGTACCGCCGCCCGAGGCCCCCTCCAGCATTGAGGCTCAAACGGAGTCCTTGATCCGTCTGAGTACCCACGGGACCTTCGCACCCGCCGCGGCGGACGCCTTCGGCAGCGCAGCCCAGCCCGCGCCGGGTCCCATGATGGCGCCGGTCCGATCCAGGGATGCCCTCGCCGCGCTGGAGGAGATGCACGCAGCCCGCAAGGAGGCACGCAGGCAAGCCCTGGACACCGTAAGGCCGCAGGCCTGCAGGCCGGATCACCGAGCGCCGTGATCGGCGGCGCGGGCAGGTCCGTGTCCCGTCACGGACTCGACCGCGTCCAGCCTGACCGGCACCGCGCCCCTGTCGGTCCGCGCCACGGCCATGATGAGCGTCCGGAGCATCGCCGCTCTGCTCAGCGGGGTGCGTCGAGCACGTTGCGGATACGGGTGGCGACGTGCAGGTTGAGGCGGGTCCCGACGTCACCGAGGTCGTGCCCGGTGATCTCGCGGATGCGCTGGAGGCGGTAGCGGACGGTGCTGCGGTGGATGAGCAGCGTCTCGGAGGTCGCGTCGTAGCTGCCGCCGCTCTCCAGGTAGCCCGAGAGCGTCGTCACCAGCTCGGTGTGGTGGCGGGCGTCGTAGTCCAGCAGTGGCCCCAGCCACCGGCGGACGAAGCTGTCGGCTTCCCGTTCGCCGTCGCCGGTTCCCATCATGCGGCACAGGCCCAGTTCTTCGAAACCGGTGCTGCCGTACGGGTCCTGGGATCGGCGGCGGACGGTGAGCGCGCGGACCGCCTCGTCATAGGAGCGGGGCAGATCGGCGAAGACGGCGCAGTGGCCGCCGACCCCGATCGTGCCGGCCCCGGTGCCGAGGTCGTCCGAGAGGGCACGGTGCAGCTCGCTCCCCGGATCACGCCGGTCCTCATCGGCCACGAGGACGACCGTGGTCCCGCCACGGGAGCCGACGAGCACGTCCCGGCGCAGCCGCCCGGCCGCCCGCACCACCGCGTCCCCGAGCGCGGCCGTCTCGGCTGTGCCGGGCCACTCCAGTACGGCGACCTTGTGCGGCCGGTGCAGGTCGTGGCCCAGGACTGCCGCCTGGGTGAGGACGTCGCCGTTCGCCTCACCTGAGATCAGCCGGTCGACGAGGTCGCGTCTCAGGCGGGGTTCCAGCTCGGCCAGCCTGCGCTCGTGCGAGAGCTGGGGGGCCAGTACCAGCGCGGCCTGTCCGAGCGCCGACGTGTCCGCTTCCGCCGCCCGGCAGTCCGGGTCGACCAGCGCGACCACGCCGAGCAGATCGCCGGCCATCTCGATGGGGACGACCAGCCGGTCCCGGTCCCGGACACTGCCGGGCCGGCGTCGCGCGCCGTGTATCAGGGCGTCCCGGCGCCGGGTGTCCGACTCCGTGCGCGGTCCGCCGCCGGGTCCTGTCCCGGGTTCCCCCCGGCGGGGACCGGCCCAGGCCCGCGGGTTGCCGAAGCGGTCCTCGGTGAGGGCCGCGAATCCCGTGTGGTCGTGCAGGGCCTGCAGGATTCCCTGCTCGCCTGCGCCGGAGACGGCGGCGCGGCAGAGCGCGTCCTGGGCGGCGAGCCGCGAGGCCAGGGCGGAGGCGGTCGCGCCGGGTCCCGGGGTGGGCGGGCCGCCCTGGGCCCCCGGTGGGTCGCCGGTCTCCGGCTGCTCCTCGATCTCCCGCGTGCTGTCCGACTCGACGCGGGCCCGATACCCCCGGTGCGCGGTGAGGCGCGCGAGGGCGATCCCGGTCTGCTGTGCGAGCAGGTCGGTCAGGGCGGTCTCCTCTGCCGAGGGCGTGGTCAGGGATCGGATGACGAGATAGCCGAGGCAGCGATCCCGGTATCGCAGAGCGATGGCTCGTGCCCACGGCACGCCCGGCTCGTGCAGGCGCCGGCTGCGGCCGTCCAGAGCGCCGATCCGCCGGTCGAGCCGGTCGCCGGCCGCCACGTCGGCGACGGCTGCTTCGGCTGGGGTTTCGCGGGTGGGACCCACCGCCCGTTCCCGCTCCGCGGTACTTCCCGGCCGGGCGGCGGGGGCAGGGGGGGGGGGGGGGGGGGGGGGGGGGGGGGGGGGGGGGGGGGGGGGGGGGGGG